>CAZQPJ010000030.1:0-14085 GCA_964595105.1 uncultured Bifidobacterium sp. | reverse complement strand
GGTGCGCGCCATGATCATGTCGTACTGGGCCTTGTGGATGCCCGTGTTCCACGTCTTCTCACCGTTGATGATCCATTCATCGCCGTCACGCACGGCACGGGTCTCCATGTGCGTGGCATCGCTGCCGTGCTCCGGCTCGGTGATGCCGAACGCGAACCCGCGCCGACCCTCGGCGAGGTCGTCGATCCACTCCGCCTTCTGCTCCTCGGTGCCATAGGCGAGCATCAGCAACAGACCCACGTTGTTGCCCACGATGGAGTGCTCGTTCTGCAGGTCGTTGTGCAGACCGAGGCCCTTGCGCGCAAGGTGCTCGCGGATAACCGCCATGCCGAGGTTCGTGCCGTTGCGACCTCCGAACTCCGTCGGGAACGGATACCGGTAGAAGCCGGCCTCATCGGCCAACCGCTTCACGCGATGCAACAGTTGCTCCCACTGCTCGTCCGGCAGACCACGATCGTCCCAATTGGTGCGGGCGTCTTCGCGGCGGTGGTCGAAGAACCGGATGTTGTCGTCCTGCTGCTCGAGCGGCACGATGACATCAGCGATGAACGTGTCGAGTTCGGCCAGGAGGTCGAGCAGGTCCTGCGGCAGGTTGAAGTCCATGAGGGAAGCATCGCACTCTTTGTGCCGCCGCGAGTGAGGCGAAGGTCACCGATGAGGCAGAATGGGCGCATGGCTGCAACCTTCACCCGCATGGACGAGTCGACCGCAGAGCAATGGGCCGTCATCGGCCATGAGACCAACGCCAACCAGGGTCGCGTCGCCGACCGGGTGTTGATGCTCCTTCGCTCGCTCGCCGACATCACCGACGGCTTCTCGTGCGACCAACTCACGCACTGCCTGCAGACCGCCACGCTGGCGCAGCAGGCCGGAGCCGACGACGAGATGGTGGTCGCCTCGTTGTGCCACGACATCGGCAAGGCCATCAGCGTGCCGAACCATGGCCCCATCGCCGCCGAGATGCTGCGGCCGTACGTGCGCCCCGACGTGGTGGAAACCATCCGCAACCACCAGCACTTCCAGGGGCGCCACTACTACCACCACTTCGGCATGCCCACCGACATGCGAGAGCAGTTCCGCGGCGAGACCTGGTTCGATCTGTGCGAGCAGTTCACCGACGACTGGGATCAAGTGGCGTTCGACCCCGACGGGCACACCGAACCGCTCGAGCACTTCGAGCCGTTGGTACGCGAGATCTTCTCGAGGCCGCGATACAAGGCATAGGCATGAGCGCCAGCCGCCCCCTCAGCACCCTGGTGCCGCTCGGCGCGGTGAACACCGTCACGGGCAGCAAGTTCCTCATCGAACACGCCGGCAGCAGGGTCCTCTTCGATGCGGGGCTGTTCCAGGGACTCCGCGAGTTGCGTGAGCGCAACTGGGCGCAGTTCCCGGTGCCGCCCGACTCCCTCGATGCGGTGGTCATCAGCCACGCCCACCTCGACCACTGCGGGTATCTGCCCCGACTCGCGAAATCGGGATTCCGAGGCCCCGTGTTCGTCACCTACGACACCGGACGCCTGATGTCGGTAGTGCTGCCCGACAGCGCCCGCCTGCTCGAGGAGGAAGCCCGCTACGCGAACCGAGCCGGCTATTCGCGTCACCATCCCGCGCTGGCGCTCTACACCGAGGACGACGCATGGACGGCGCTCGAGCAGTTGCGTCCGCAGCCCTTCGACACCTCGTTCGAGGTCGCTGCCGGGATCGACGTCACCTTCCGGCCGGCCGGCCACATCCTCGGCTCGGCGACGGTGAGGGTGGCACTCCACGGCGGGCCGACGGTGCAGTTCAGCGGTGACCTCGGTCGCCCCAACCATCCTCTGCTGGTGCCACCGGCACCGGTGGATGACGCCGACTACCTCCTCGTCGAGTCGACCTACGGCGACCGCGAGCACACGAACGGCCATGCACCCGATGCACTCGTCGACGTCATCACGCGTACGGTCGAACGAGGCGGCAAGGTGATCATCCCGGCCTTCGCCGTCGACCGCACGGAGGTGTTGCTCTACCACCTCCGCCGACTCCACGACACAGGGCGTCTCCCGGCAGTGCCGATCTTCGTCGACAGTCCCATGGCTCTCGCCGCGTTGCGCATCTACCGCGACGCGTTCGAGCAGAGCGCCGCCGACGTTCGGCCCGAACTGCACGATGCCGGCGAGCTCTTCGATCTACCGCACCTCGAGGAGGTGCACGATGCCGATGGCTCGAAGGCCGTGACGGCACATCATGGGTCGGCCATCATCATCGCTGGAGCCGGCATGGCGTCCGGAGGTCGGGTGGTGCACCACCTCGAACGATTCCTGCCCGATGAACGCAACGCCGTGGCGCTCGTCGGGTTCCAGGCGGCCGGCACCCGTGGACGTTCGCTGCTCGACGGTGCCACCAGCGTGAAGATCCACGGTCAGTACGTGCGCGTGAAGGCCGAAGTGTGCGATCTCACCGGCTTCTCCGTGCACGCGTCAGCGAGCGAACTGGTGGCATGGGTCGACACGGCGAGCCGAGCGCCCCGCACCGTGTTCGTGGTGCATGGCGAACCAAGGGCGTCCGACGCCTTGCGCGCTCGGATCGACCGGGAACTCGACTGGACTGCCGTGATACCCGACCACGGCGAACGCATACTCCTGCGGCGCTGAACTACCTCACACCGTGACGGGTCGGGGCATGTTGCGCATCGCCCAGACCGCGGCCTGCGTACGGTCGGTGACACCGAGACGCTGGAACAAGCGGCTGCAGTGGGTCTTCACCGTCTTCTCGCTGATGCCGAGCGCTCGGGCGATACCGAAGTTGCTGTGGCCATCGACGATGAGGTTGAGGATCTCGAGTTCGCGCGGCGTCAGCACCGAGTTGTGCTGCGGCTGCGGCTGCGGGGCAGCCACGGGTGCGGCACCGCGGAGCAGACTCGCTGCCACCGACGGGCTCAGCGGCGCACCACCGGTGGTTGCCGCGCGGATTCCTGCCACCAGCACCTCGGGCTCCACGTCCTTCACGAGGTAACCCGATGCACCGGCGCCGAGAGCCTCCGACACCTGCCGCGGTTCCTGGAACGTGCTGAGGATGACGACGTGGGTGCCGGCATACCGCTGCTTCACGAGCTTCAACGCCTCGAGACCGTCCATGATGGGCATCGACATGTCCATCAACACGACGTCGGGACTGAGCATGCCCACCATCTGCACGGCTTCCTCTCCGTTGGCGGCTTCGCCCACCACTTCGAGGTCGTCGTACGACGAGAGCATCTGCGCCAAGCCGGCGCGGACCATTGCGTGGTCGTCTGCAATCAGTACACGGATCATCGTTGGCCTGCCAGTTCAAGTTTGAGGGCAGTTCCTGCCCCGGGTTCGGAATCGATGGTGAGGTCGGCGCCGACGTCGACCGCGAGGTCGCGCAGCAGTTGGAGACCGAGGTGACCATTGCGCCGACTGTTGTCGGCCTTCGAGGGTGTGAAGCCTCGACCGTTGTCGCGGACCTCCAGCGCCATGCGACCCATGCGGTGCTTCATGCGCACCAGCACCTGGGTGGCGGCGGCGTGGGCGGCCACGTTGCGGAGTGACTCACGGGTCACACGCAGGAGAAGGAGTTCGTCCATCGGGGCCAGTTCGACATCATCGATGTCGATGGTCACCGACACGCCGTGCGCCTCGAGGGCAGCCACGAGGTCGGTGAATCCGTTCGCCCAGCCCGACTCGGGCACCTCGACCGGGTAGATCGAGTTGAGGAGGCTGCGCAGGCGGCGCACGGTGGTGCGAGTGGATGCTGCCAGGTCGTGCAGCTTCTGGTGCGTGGGTTCCTCGGTCTCGTCGGCCGCCGCCTCGAGGGCGTACATCACACCGATGAGGTCCTGCACTGCACCGTCGTGCACCTCTGCGGCGATACGGCGACGCTCGGCGTCACTGGCGGAGATGACCCGCTCGAGCAGACGCTCACGGTCTCGCTGCACCCGGCTGAGTCGACGTGCGAGGAGGATCGACAGCGGCACTTGGGCGGCGGCGAGGAGGGCAAGACCGCCGAACGCAAGGGGAAGGAATCGGCCGCGCAGATCGTTGGCGTGCTGCTCCACGATGGTGTACCTGTAGTACGTCTCCACCAGCACGGGCTCGCCGTTGCTGGTGCGTGCGCCGAAGTAGACCTCGAGCAGCTGGTCACCGAACTGACGCAATTCGTTGATGTTCTCGTCCTTCGACAAGTCCGACACGGCAACCCGGACTCCCGACCCGTTGAGGAGGTCGAACTCCTCCTCGTCGAGGGCGAAGTACTTGCCGTTGAGCGACGTCTCGTCAGACCACAGCACCTGCTGGTGCTTCGACCACACCTTCAGTCGTACGAGGTCGCCACCGTCGATCATCGAGCGACCGGCACGGTCGATGGCGGCGACCGCCTCGGGCTCACGGGCGAGGAGCTCAGGAGTCAGGTAGGGGGCGAGCGCCACGCGGCCGGACTGCTCTCCGGCGTCGCCCGCATCGCGCAGACCTTCACTCACGGCTGCTCGGTTCACCGCCCACAACGTGCCCGCACCCACTGCGAGGAACACGAGGAGCGACGCGAGGATGGTGAGAATCAATGGGGCGCGCACCGACCTCGTGAACCGTCGACCATTGTGGTCAGTGGTCGCCCGAGGGTGTTCTCGCAACATCTCCATGGGCGGAACGATAAGCGTCGTACGACTTTCGTACTAGTACTCGCTTCCCCAATGGTCCGAACGGCCCAGCGGTCGGACATGCCCCGAGCAGCGGTGATTCGCCGTCAGCCGGCCCGTCGCTGCTGAAGGATGCGGCCGATCGCGTGCGACATCAGCCGAAAGGCAGTGAGGGCGGCGATGCCGTTCACGTCGTTCGTGGGCACGAACTCGACGAGGTCGAAACCGACGATACGACCCCGACGAGCGACGGCGTCGATCACGTCGAGCCCCTGGAAGTACTGCAGGCCACCCGGCTCGGGGCCGATCACCGCCGGCATGGTGGTGGGGTCGAAGCCGTCGGCGTCGATCGTGAGGAAGATGTCGCTGCCCTCGGGAATGACGGCCGCGACGGGTTCCACGCCGTCGCGGTGGAACGTCCGGGCGTCGAAGAAGTGAACCCCGCGCTGGATGGCCGCGGCGACGTCGTCGGGTCGGGCCGACCCCACACCCCGGCGACCGATCTGCACCATGGTGCCGACGTGCGGCATCTCCGAGCACCGCCGCATGGTCGATGACAGGCCCCATCGCTCGCCGCGCACGTCATCGCGCCAGTCGATGTGGGCGTCGATCTGCACGATGGTGATGGGGCCTCGCCCCTCGTAGGCCTGCAGCAGCGGGATCGGGATGCTGTCGTCGCCGCCCATCACCACCGGCACGGCACCGGCATCGAGGACTGCCCGACAGGCCGAGCGGATGCGGTCGCGGTTGCCCGCCGAGTCGGCGGCGTCGAAACCCAGATCGCCCGCGTCGACCACCACGCAACCCTCCGGCACCGGTTCACCGCCGAGGTCGAAGTTCATGTGCTGGCGGGTGGTGGCATAGGTGGTGCTGGCGCCGCGAATGGCAGCCGGAGCGTCCTTGCAGTACGGGCCGACCCACTCGTAGGCAGTGGCACACGGGGCGCCGAACACCACCACGTCGCAGCCTCCGGGGAGCGCATCGATCGGGTGATGGTCGAGGCCCAGGAACGTGGTGGCGGCCTCGGCACCGAAGAGATGCTTCATGTCGGCCATGGGCGAACCCTAGCCGGACGACCAGCGACGCTTCAGGCGGATGCCGACGTCCGGCCCAGCCCGAGCGGCGATGCCCATTCGTGACGGACATGGTCGATGTGCCGCGCCATCAGGCTGGCCGCGCCATCGGCCTCACGTTGGTCGATGAGGTCGAGCAGTTCGACGTGCTCCTGCAGCGTCGGCAACAGTTCGTCGCGGTCGGCCAGCGCCGAAGCCCCGTAGATACGCGAGCGGATGCGCAACGAGGTGACGAGCGACACCAGATTGCGGTTGCCCGCCTGCGAGAGCAGCAGAGAGTGGAACTCGAGGTCGAGCTTGTTGTGGACCACGAACTCGCGGCGGGCTCCGGCGGCCACGATGGCCTCGGCCAACCGGCGAAGTTCCACCATGACCGACGGGTCGATGCCCCGTTCGGCGATCGACCGCACGGCAGAGACCTCCACCAACAGGCGGAGTTCGGTGAGCTCGTCGAGTTCCTGCTCCGAGAGCTCGACCACCCGGAAGCCCTTGTTGCGGACCGTGACGATGAGGCCCTCCTTCACCAGGTCGAGCATCGCCTCGCGAACGGGTGTGGCTGACACGCCCAGTTGCTGCGCCAACTGCGGCGCCGAATAGGTGACGCCGGGTCGCATCTCTCCGGAGATGACGGCGGCCTGCAGCGTGCGCAGCACCTCGTCACGCAAACTCGGGCGGGCGCCGATCACCGACAGGCGTGCGTCGTCGGCCCTCGATCCCATGACGCTTGTCTAGCACAACGGCGGCCAAGTAGCAGTGCAATGTCACACAACAGTGTGCAGGTCTCCCGCCGGGAACGGCCGACATCTCGGAACGACACCGGGGCAAGGGCACGTGAGCAGGTCGGTCGTGGCGATCGGAGGTGGCCTCATCGGCCTCAGCAGCGCAGGTTTCATGTGCACCACGCTGCTGGAACCACTCGCCTCTCCCGGTGCGGTGCGGAACGCCCGGGGTCGCTCCGCGGTCCACTCAGTCCCTTGCGGCTTCCCCATCCCCACCCCAACACCCCGCCCTCCTGCGGGAGGACGTCGCGCCCTTATCGTCGGGCGACCACCATCCGGCCGCGACGTCCTCCCAGGGGTGAGGGCGGGGGGTGAGGTCGAGGTCGCATCGGGGCCGAACAGTCGACCGGAAACGAAATGGCCCAGCCTTGTGGCTGGGCCATTTCATTTGGAGCGGACGACGAGATTCGAACTCGCGACCCTCACCTTGGCAAGGTGATGCTCTACCAGCTGAGCCACGTCCGCATGTGCGCTTGCAATCTAGCGACCGCACTCATCGGGTCACAACCGCCGAGTCGGGTCAGCCGCGCTGATCCGGTGGGCGGAGGTCGACACGGAGCACCAGGAAGCCGTCCTCCACCGCTCCCACGGCGTCGCCGATGATGGCGAAGTCGCGGAAGTCGACCTGTGCCTGCTTCACGAAACGGGCCCGCTCGTCGCCGGCCACGGGAGGCAACGGACGCTGCTTCACCGCCTGGGCGCGCTCACGGAAGCGGGCGATCATCGCGTCGATGTCGAGGGAATCAGCCATGACGCCACGGTAGTGGCCGCCGGGTCACGCCGGAGTGTCGTCGGCCTCGGGCGCCGGGTCAGCTGGCTCGACGACCGGCGCTTCGGCCACCCGCAGCAGCGGGTCGATCAACAGCGGTGCCTCCTGGGCCGGCACTGCCGCGGCCGCGGCATCGGCATCGACATCGACCTCGGCCTCGGGCGACTCCTCCGCGGTGGACAGATCATCGAAGTGCGCGGCGAGATCGCGATCGTTGCCACGAAGTTCCACCTCGGCAGGGGGCACGAACTGGCGCTCCGCCCCCTCGGGCCGAGCCTCGTCGAGCCGGCGACGCTGTGCCACGAAATCGTCGGTGAGCCAACTCCGCTGGCTCATCACCTCCAGCGGTCCGAGCGCCGGGTGCTCGACCTTCGAGGAACGCCACCACAACCACGTGCCGATGCCGAGCGCCAGACCCAGCAGCAGCAGCCCACCCGAGGCGAGATAGAGCAGCCGAGCGTTGTGCGGGTCTTGGAAGTTGCCCTCGGCGAACACGCCCTTAGTGTCGCACGGCCGAGCCGGAAATCGGCCATGCTGTTCGGGTGGATCTGTTCTGGACGCTGCTGTTCATCGCCGCCATGGGCGGCATGTGGTGGGGCGCCTCCCGGCTGGAGCCGCACTACGCGTCGAAGGACGGGCAACGGTTCCTGTGCACCGCCCAGGAGATCATCGACGGGGAGCCGGTCGGCCGTCCGCGCGAAACCCGGGTGATGGTGATGGTCGATGGTGCGCTGCACGTGTCGCAGAAGCGGATGATGCGACGCACCGGGTCACTGTGGACCATCGCGGCGAAGTCCCCGGAACCTCCGCGCAAGCTCGAGATCTACCTGCTCCGCGAGATCGCCGACGGACGGCAGGCTGCCGGTCAGATGGCCATTCGCATCCCACGCTCGAGCCGCATGGTGCCGATTCTCGACGGCATCATGGCCGGACGGAGGGTCACGCCGGCCGAGGGTGCTCCAGGAACCGCTTGAGCGGCGACCCCACCAGTTCGAGGTTGATGAGGAACGCATCGTGGCCGTGGGGCGAGTCGATCTCGACGTACTCGGAGGGTGTGCCGCCGGCCACCAGCAGGTCGTGGATCTGCCGCTGCTGGTACTGCGGATAGAGGATGTCGCTGGTGACACCCATCACCAGCGCAGGTGAGGCGATGCGGGCCATCGCCTTCTGCAAACCGGCCCGGCCACGGCCCACGTCGTGCAAGTCCATCGCCTTGCCGATGACCACGTAACTGTTGGCGTCGAATCGGCGCACGAGTTTGTCGCCGTGGTAGTCGAGATAGCGCTCCACCTCGAATCGCTGCCACAGTTCGAGGCCGTCGCGGTGCTGGCCCTCGTCGGCGAGATCACGACCGAAGCGATCGGTGAACACGTTGTCGCTGCGGAACGTCACCTGGGCCACCATGCGTGCCGTGGCGAGTCCCTCCCACGGGCCATCCCCATCGGCAGCGTCGTAGTAGTCGCCGCCGCGCCACTTCGGGTCGAGCCGAATGGCGCGGCGCCCGATGGCCCCCCACGCGATCTGCTGGGCCGACGCCTGCGTGCACGTGGCGATGGGAACGATGCGGCCGACGCGCGAGGGATAGATGATCGCCCACTCGAGCACCTGCATGCCGCCCATCGACCCGCCCACCACCGCGTGCCAGCGGGCGATGCCGAGGTGGTCGGCCAGGCGGGCCTGTGCCCGCACCATGTCGCGGATGGTGATCACGGGAAACCGACTGCCGTAGGGCAACCCATCGACCGGATGCGGCGAGGCGGGACCCGTCGAACCCTGGCAACCGCCGAGCACGTTGACGCACACCACGAAGAAACGATCGGTGTCGACGGCGAGCCCGGGGCCCACCGCGCCCTCCCACCAACCCGGTGCCGCATGACCGGCATCGGACGCACCCGCCGCATGACTGTCGCCGGTCCATGCGTGGCACAGCAGCACGGCGTTGCTGGCGTCGGGAGCCAGTCGGCCCCAGGTCTCGTAGGCGAGGGTCACACCGTGCAGGGTGGCGCCACCCTCGAGTGCGAACGGCCGGTCGGGGGCGAACTCGAGGAACTTCCGCGAGCCGACGGGGTCGCCGGGACGCCACGCACCCGTCGCCGGGGGCAATCGCCCGGGGCGCGATGTGTGGGCCATGGTGGTTCCTTTCCTCGAGTGCACTGTGGTGACGCTGCACGAGGGAAGCTGTTGTTGCCCGGCCGGAGCCGAGCCACATCCCCACCGAAGCGGGAAGGCACCGTGGGGCTTCCACCCCGGTTGCCGGATCCCTTCCCGGGGGAAGGGTTCACTCGTGATGCTTGTCGGGTGCAACCCTAGCAACGGTCAGCGGGTGAAACGCTGCTCCGTTTCGTAGTGGCCGGGCAGGTCGACCAACGCACCGAACTCGTCGAACGCCACCAGTCGGTCGAGGTGGCCGCGCAGCGAGCCCTCGTCGCGCAGCAGCGACAACGACTCCTGCACCGCCTTCACCATGGTGAACAGGCCGGACAGCGGGGAGACGATGAGCGTGAAGCCGAGGTCGGCGAGTTCGGCCGGGGTGAGCAGCGGTGTACGGCCGGTCTCGACCATGTTGGCCACGAGCGTCACCCCCGGGAGGGCCGCGGCGATCTGCTCGAGTTCGGTCACCGACTCGGGCGCCTCCACGAACACGGCGTCCACGCCGAGGTCGCGGGCAGCACGTCCGCGTTCGATGGCTTCGTCGAGACCGATCGCGGCCCGCGCATCGGTGCGCGCCGTGACGTGCAGACCGTCGGCCACCTCCACGGCTGCGCGCACCTTCGCCAACCAGTCGCTGCGTTCCACCACCTGCTTGCCGGCCATGTGACCGCACCGCTTCGGCCACACCTGATCCTCGAGGAAAAGACCCGATGCACCCGCCTGCCGCCACAGCTCCACGGTGCGGATGGTGTTCAGCGGGTTGCCGTACCCGGTGTCGGCGTCGACCACCACGTCGACCAACGGGTTGGCGCCGCACACGCGCCGTGCGACCTCGGCCATCTCGGTCTGGGTGAGGTACCCGAAGTCGGGAAGGCCGAGGAGGGTCCCGCTGACGCAGTACCCGCTGAGGAAGACGGTGCCGAACCCGGCCTGATGGGCAAGGCGCGCGGTGAGGGCATCCCACACTCCGGGCATCAGCACCGACTCACCTGCCTGCAGGCGTCGACGGAGATCGGGGCCGCTCATCGGTGCGAGCGTACCGTCGACAGCACGGGCGCCCTGAACGAGCCGCTCCGTCGACGGGCTACGTTGGGTTCGTGCGGGTACTGGTGGTGGGCGCAGGCGGTGTCGGTTCGTCGATCGTGTCGATCGCTTCCAGGAGACCGGTGTTCGAGCGGATCGTGGTGGCCGACGTCGACGCCGAACGCGCAGCACGAACCGCAGCGCACACCCGCAACGACCGCGTGAGCTCGGCTCGGGTCGACGCCAGCGACACGACGGCACTCGTGGAACTCATCGCCGCGAGTCGGGCCGACATCGTGGTGAACGCGTGCGATCCGAGGTTCAACCCACCGATCTTCGACGCCGCCTTCGCCGCCGGCTGCCACTACCTCGACATGGCGATGCACATGTCGACGCCGCACCCCACCCACCCTCATGAGCGCACCGGTGTGATGCTGGGCGACGCACAGTTCGATGTGGCATCGAAATGGGCCGACCGCGGGCAGTTGGCGTTGGTGGGCATGGGAGTGGAGCCGGGCTTCAGCGACGTGGTCGCTCGCTACGCGTCCGACCACCTGTTCTCGCGCATCGACGAGGTTGGAGTGCGCGACGGCGCCGACCTCGTGATCGACGGGGCCTCGTTCGCACCCACCTTCAGCATCTGGACCACCATCGAGGAGTGTCTCAACCCGCCGATCATCTACGAGCGCGACCGCGGCTGGTTCACCACCGAGCCGTTCAGCGAGCCGGAGACGTTCGTGTTCCCCGAAGGCATCGGTCCGCTCGGGTGCGTGAACGTGGAACACGAGGAGGTCATCCTCATGCCGCGCTGGCTCGACGTCGGCCGGGTGACCTTCAAGTACGGCCTCGGCGACGAGTTCATCGACGTACTGAAAACCATCCGCCTGCTCGGGTTGCACTCCACCGAACCGGTCCGTGTGCGCGGCGTGGAGGTGGCACCACGAGACCTCGTGGCCGCAGTGCTGCCGAACCCGGCCGAACTCGGCGATCGCATGCGCGGCCGCACGTGTGCCGGGTCGCTGGTGACCGGCCTCGGCATCGACGGACGGCCACGCAGCACCTACCTGTACCAGGTGGTCGACAACGAATGGTCGATGCGCGAGTACGGCCACCAGGCCGTGGTGTGGCAGACCGGCCTGCATCCGGTGGTGGCGCTCGAACTGCTGGCCGAAGGCGTGTGGACCGGTGCAGGCGTGCTCGGACCCGAGGCCTTCCCCGCCGACCCGTTCCTCGATCTGCTGCCGGTGCACGGAGCGACGTGGGCCATCGACGAGCGAACACCATGACAGCACTCCGCAAACGCGACGTCGAGGAGATGATGGCGCGCTACGAGCACGACCCGTTGGCTGCGCTCACCGCCGCCCTGCGCACCGTGCTCGATCAGCCGAATGCCGAGTGGCCGGTGTTGCTGCTGGCTGCCGGCTTCACCGACCGCCGACGCCGCCTGCTCGAGCAACTCGAACCAACTGCGCTCGACGAGCTCTTGACGGAACTCAACGAACTGCGCGGCCTCACGACCGTTCCGTGAGCGAGCATGCCGGGGTTCCACCCGGGAGCCGATGACGGTTGCGAGCGACCCACCGGTAGACGACCCCGCTCAACCAGTGAACGCCCGGCACCCGCAGGGCCGCCCCGAGGAACCACCAGCCTCGGCCGGCGCCGAGCAGCAGCGCGCTGACGGCATCGTGCGCCGAGTGCACCCGATGGTCGCGAGCCACGTACTGCACCGCAGCGCGACACTGCTCGTCGGTGAGGCCGAGCCGGTCGAGCGGGGCTCGCTGGTATGGCACGGCCGGTGGCATGCGGCGAATGAGGCGCTTCGCCACACGAATGCTCGAACTGCAGAACGCGCAGTCGCCGTCGAACACGAGCACGGGCAGCGACATCTGCCCGACGTCGAGGCGCTCGGGGCTCTCTGCGTCAGGCGACATCGGCCACCACCGGTTGGGCCAGCACCATGCGACGGTCGAAGCCGGGCTCGGTGGGAAGGAAGCCATTGCGGTCGGGCCACAGCAACTGCACCGCCTCGAAGGGGCGGCCCTTGCGCCACGCCACCGCGGTGTTCAGCAGGGCGTGCACCGCCTCGGGAGCGAGCGACGCGAACATGCAGCGCAGGTCGTTGTCGAAAAGCCCGGCGAGCTCCACCCCCACAGGAATCTCGGTGCCACCGCGCAACAGTCCGGCGATCATGTCGAACAGGCCACGCGCTGCCGCCGGGGTGAGCCCGAACACCACCACCTCGGGAAACCCGAACGCCTCGGGATACCCGATGGTGTACACGTACCCGGCGAACGGCGGATCGGTGTCGGTGCGCGCCGCCACGGGCTCCATGGCCCAGCCGTGCGTGTCGATCATCCACTCGATCTTCTCGGCGTGGGGAATCTTGAAGTCGGGCAACTCCATCAGATGAGCCCCTCGCTGCCCACGTCGAGCGCGTGTTGCGTGTGCCGCGTGGCCATCGCCGCGAACATCGCCTCGCTGCGATCGTTTGCGCCGACGATCTGCGAGGCGACGACGCTCATGATGATGCCGCCGTAGGCGTCGCGGCAGTAGTGCCGCCAGAACTCATCGGCATCGACCGACACGCCGTAGCCATCGAGCGCCGACAGGTACTCGTCGATGAGCGGCCGTTCGATGGCGCGACGATCGTCGGGTAGTGGCCCGGCACCGAGGAAGTAGCTCACGTCGGCACTGGCCTGACCGTGGCCGGGCGTCTGCCAGTCGACGGCGGCCACCGGGTAACCGCCGGCAGAGGAGGCGAACATCAGGTTGTCGAGTCGGTAGTCGCCGTGCGTGACCGTCGGGGGCATGGCGCGGCCGTCGACCCACTCGACCACACGCGCTGCGAACCGTTCGATGAGGGCCACGCCTTCGCTGTCGAGGTACTTGCTGTACGTGGCGAGGAACCCTGGCAGGAAGAGCCCGTACATCATCTGCAACTGCTCGGCGTCGTCGTGGCTGCGTCGCTGCAGGAACTCGATGTCGTCGAGGGCGGGGTCGGCCCACCGGGGCCCGTGCAGACGGGCGAGTTCGAGCACCGAGCGTCGGGCCAGTTCGGCCGTGCAGCCGGTGACCTGGTTGCCCTGCTCGGCGGGCGAGAGGTCCTCGAGCAGCAGCACGAAGTCGCCGTCGGCCTCGTGCCACTCACCGAACCAGCACTTCGCCACGCGAATGTCGACCGTGGGTGCGATGTGCTCGTAGAACTTCACTTCGCGTTCGTAGTTGCGAAGCGCTACCCCGGTGGCCCGACTGGTGGGGTCGGGCGACGGGAGTTTGGCGATGATGCTGCGCGGCAGCGACGAACCGGCAGGCACGTCGAGCGCATAGCGCATGTTCATGCCGACAAGGCCGTCACCGATGCGACGTTCGCCCGTGATGGCGACCGACTCGCCGAGGATCGAACTGAGCCATTCGGAGGTGATGTGCTGCGGGTCCATCACTCGCCGACCGTAGCCCTCGGCGGCGCCGTCTGGCACAGTGGGGCCATGACCGATGCGCTGGCCGAGCATCTCGATCGACTCCACCACGACGGGTACACCATCGTGCACGACGCCTTCGATGCCGACCTCGCCGACGCCCTCGATGCCGATATCGACCGGCTCGAGACCGAGCTCGGTATCCGACCCAGCACGAACGGCTTCGAGGGCCGGGCCACCACCC
>CAZQPJ010000029.1:12615-14197 GCA_964595105.1 uncultured Bifidobacterium sp. | reverse complement strand
AGCCCGCAGGCCGCGCGCCACTTCGGCCTGTCGTGGATGGGGGGGGATTGCCCCTCGTTCATGAAGGTGCCGATGACATCGGCCACGCATGCTCCGAAGGTGGCGGCCGCGCGGCCTGTGCCACCCGGCGACCTGCCCGAACCACACCCGACCGCCCTCGACGAGCTCACGATCCGGCTGTCGGGCATCGGCGGCACCGGCGTGGTCACGACCGCCCAGATCCTGGGCACCGCAGCAATGCTGCAGGGGTTGCACGTGCGCGGGCTCGACCAGACCGGCTTGTCGCAGAAAGCGGGGCCCGTGGTGAGCGACCTGCGGCTGTCGAGGTTCGAGCCGCATCCCTCGAACCGCGCCACCGCCGGGTCGGTCGACGTGCTGCTGGCGTTCGACCAGTTGGTGGCCGGCACGGATGCGACTGTCCGCACGCTCGACCGGAGCCGCACGGCGCTGGTGGCGAACACTGCCACGGTGCCCACGGGCTCGATGGTGCTGCATCCGTCACGTCGGTACCCCGCCGATGAGCTGGGGGTGCGGCTCGATGGATCGACGCGGTCGCACGTGAGGGTCGATGCGACGCGTCTCGCGAACGCGTTGCTCGGCGACGACAGCACGGTGAACGTGTTCATCGCCGGTGTGGCGGTGCAGTCGGGCCTCGTGCCCATCGCGCCGGCACTGGTCGAGAAGGCGATCGAACTCAACGGCGTCGCCGTGGCGAAGAACGTCGCTGCGTTCCGGTGGGGGCGAGCCTGGACGGCCGACCCGACGGGCGTGGAGCGCGTCGCAGCGCCCACCGGCAGCGACGGCACGCACGACGACCGTCCGCTCATCGTACGGCTCGCCGCAGATCTGAAGAGCTACCAGTCGGACCGCACCTCGAGGCGGTTCCTGTCGGTGATCGAGCAGGTGATGACGGCGGAGCAGCCCGCCCTCACCGAGGCCGTCGCGACGCACCTCCACAAACTGATGGCGTACAAGGACGAGTACGAGGTGGCGCGCCTCCTGTTGGCCGGCGCCCCGCGTGGCGCCCGGTTCCTGCTGCATCCGCCGATGCTGCGGGCGATGGGTATGCGGCGCAAGATCGAGATGGGGCCGTGGTCGCGGCCGCTGTTCGTGGTGCTGCGGTCGATGCGACGGTTGCGCGGCACTCCATTCGACGTGTTCGGTTGGGCCGGCGTTCGACGGCTCGAGCGGGACATGATCGGCGAGTACGTCGCTGCCGTTGCCACGCTGCTGGCCCACCTCCGTGCCGACAACATCGACGAGGCGGTGGCGATCGCGTCGCTGCCCGATTCGGTGCGCGGCTACGAGCACCTGAAGCTCGAACGAGCCGCCGCCTACCGGCAGGAACTTCGGACCCGGCTCGAGGCCTTCACCCGCAACTGAGCACCCACGGGCTTACCGCTGAGTCCCCGACACCCCTGACCCCGAGTCCCGCCCTGTTCACTTTTGTTCGATTTCGATTCGAAATCCATGGACCGGCGGCACGGCGGCGCCCGATGCCCAGCGCCGACGGCCAGCAGACGGTCGGTGGACGGTCGATGGACGTGGGCAACGGCCGACTACCGGCGCACGGTCGATGGAC
>CAZQPJ010000029.1:0-12515 GCA_964595105.1 uncultured Bifidobacterium sp. | reverse complement strand
CATCGGACCGCTCGCTTCGACTCAATCGAAATCGAACAAAAGTGAACTGAGGCTGAAGGTGCCGACGGCGTCGGATGGGACGAGCGCACCCCTACCGCACCCCTACCGCACCGCTACTCCACCGCTGTCAGCCGCCCGACTTGGAGTCCTGCCAGACCAACTTGGCGCCCTGGTGTCCGGCGGCGCTGATGGTGATGGTCGCTGCCGCCGCCGACAGCACCAGCGCCAGCGCGAACACCACGCCGGCGGCTGTGGTGTTGGCCTTCGACCAGATGCCCTCCGTGGCCGCCCGACGCCGAGCGAGATGCCGCACGAGCACCACCGCCAGCACCACGAGGAAGAAGACGAGACCGAGGTTGCGGGCGATCTCACCGAGTTCGAAGTGATCCTCACGAGCAGCGGTCTCGGCCTTGCGCTGCATGTCGCTCAACGACTCACCGCTGCCGGCAGCGAGGACTCCACCGAGGGCACCGATGCCGGACAGCACCACCAGACCCCAGCCGTACCGATCGAGCCAGGCCGGCCGGAAGGCGAACACGATGGCGATGATGCCGGCGAGCGGAATGAGCACCACCGGCAGGTGCACCATGAGAGGGTGGGCGGGCAGGCCGAAGAAGGTCTCGATCTCCATGAGGCCGACAGTACGCCTCCGACTCGGGTTCACGACAGCAGATCCCGCGCCACGTCGAGCCACAACTGCGTCGTGAGCCGCAACGACTCGACGTCGATCCGTTCGTCGTGGCCGTGGAACCGACGGCCGTATTCGGTCGGGTCGAGGTCGGGACTGAACAGACCCGCCCCATACGACACGGCACCCATCTGCCGGTAGACCCGCGAGTCGGTGAAGCCCACGATCAGTTGCGGCGTGGGTCGGGCCGTGGGGAACGGCTTGGCGATGCTCCGCGACAGCGCGTCCCACAGTGGCGTGTCGACACGGCTCATCGAGGCAGGGTCGTTCATCACGACCTCCACCTCCACCCGGTCGTAGAGGTCGCCCAGTGCGGCGCGCAGATGCGCGTCGACCTCCTCGGTGCCCTCGCCCGGCAACGTTCGCACGTCGACTCCCACGGCAATCGCGTCGGGAATGACGTTGTGCTTCATCCGGTCACTGCCCGCCGTGCCGATCGTGTTGCACGAGAAGGTTGCGTGCGTGCACGCGTGGAGGTGCGCACCCGTTCGACCCGGCATTGCGTCGAGGAAGGCATCGATGCGCTCGGCATCGAGCAGGTCACGTTCAGCCTCGGGCGAGAGCCCCAACGTCGACACCTGGGTGCGCCACAGTTCATGGAACCGCGGCGACGGTCGGTACTCACCGATCCGCTGCATCACGGCCGCCGCCGTCATCAGGGCGTTGTCGGCCTTGAACGGGGTGCTGCCGTGGCCGGGAGTGCCCTTGATGCGCAGCGTCCGCCACGCCACACCCTTCTCGCCCACGTTGATGCCCACGAACGGTTCATCGCGCGGCCCACTGTGCAGCCCGCCGTTCTCGGTGAGCACGTAGTCGGCCCAGATGGCGTCGCGCTCGTGGTCGGCCATCCACTGCATGCCGTGCGCGCTGCCGCTCTCCTCGTCGGCCACGGCGAAGTAGATGAGGTCGCCGCGTGGCCGGAAGCCAGAACCGGCGAGGTGCCGGAACGCGACCGCCATCGATGCGGTGAGGTTCAGCATGTCGACCGCGCCGCGCCCCCACACCTCGCCGTCGATCAGCTCACCGCCGAACGGGTCGTGCGTCCAGCCGCTCTCGTTCACCGGCACGACGTCGGTGTGACCCATCAGGCACAGCTTTGGCGCCGCAGGATCGGAGCCCTCGATGCGCGCCACCAGCGACGCCCGACCCGGAGTGGGTTCGTACTGCTGAAGGTCGAGTCCGGTGCCGCCGAGGAACTGTCGCAACACGTCGGCGTTGCGAACCTCGTGCCCGCTCTCGGGCGTACCGTCGTTCACGCACCGATTGCGGATGAGGGTCTGCAACAACTCGACCGTCTGCCCGGTGAGGTCATCGCTCACGGCTGGCCTCCCAGGGCCGCGATGCGATCGGCACGCAGCGCCGACCGGCGCACCTTTCCCGCATCGTCGCGCAAGGGCGTGCTGACGAACTCGAACGTGCGCGGCACCTTGTAGGTGACCAGCCGCTCGCCGAGGAACGCACGCAGTTCGTCGAGGTCGACCGCAGCCGCGTCGGCCTCGATGATCGCGTGAATGCTGTTGCCCTTGTCGTCGTCGGGAAGGCCGATCACCGCGCACGAGTGCACGCCCTCGTGCTCCTGCAAGGCAGCCTCCACCTCGGCCGGGTAGATGTTGGCGCCGCCGCTGAGGATCATGTCGGCCGCACGGTCGCCGAGGTACAAGTAGCCGTCGGCGTCGAGCCGACCCATGTCGCCGAGCGACTCCCAGCCACCCTCCAGCGTGCGGGCCTGCGCGCCCACGTAGCGATAGGTGGGCGTGTCACGCGGGTTGCGCATCCACACCTCACCCTGCACGCCCACGGGCACCTCGTTGCCATCGTCGTCGGTGATCTTCACCGTTCCCTCGAGCGGCCGGCCCACCGAACCACGGTGCGCCAACCAGTCGACGCCATTGATGATGGTGGCGGTCTGCGCCTCGGTGCCGGCGTAGAGCTCGTAGATGCGCTCGGGCCCCAGCCAGTCGATCCAGCACTGCTTCAGCCATTCGGGGCACGGCTCGGCCAGGTGCCACACCACTCGCAGGCTAGAGAGGTCGTAGCCGAGGCGGAGGTCGTCGGGCAGCCGCCAGATGCGCTTCATCATCGTCGGCACCATGTAGAGCACGGTCGCCCTGTGCTGCTGCACCAGTGCCAGCGTGCCCTCGGCATCGAACCGAGGCATCAGCACCACGTGGTTGCCGTTCAGCAACGCCTGACAACTCCACACTGCCGGACCGTTGTGGTACAGCGGCCCGGGCATCACCAGGCAACCGTCACGTCCGAGCGCCAGCGCCGGGGGTGCCTCGGTGTCGAACAACGCGGGGTCGCCGCTGACGATCAGTTTCGGTCGGCCGGTGCTGCCGCCCGAGGTGGGTGCCTTCCATGCCGACGACACACGGTCGGGCAGATGGCTGGCGTCGACGGCGGGAGCACGAAATCCCAGCGGCACATGGGCGCGCCCACCCACCGCCGCAGCCTCGAGCCCCACCACTGCGCTCGGTTGGGCGAGGTCGAGCAGCGCATCCACCTCACGTTGGGGCAGTCGCGCCGAGATCGGCTGCGGGATGGCGCCGAGTCGCCAGATGGCCAGGTAGGCGATGAACCAGTCGATGCTGTTCGGCACCGCCACGGTCACCATGTCGCCTTCCTTCACCCCCAGGCCGGCCAGATGCACCGCCAGATGGTCGCCGTGGGCCACCAGTTCGGCACGGGTGAGCGAGTCGGTTCCGCACGTCAGCGCAGGGCGGTTCGGATCGGCCTCGGCGAGTTCGCGCAGGCGGATACTGAACGAGATGAAGGCCATGGCGGAACCCTAGTGAGATACCGTCGACCCATGGAGTGGTTGGGCCCGCGCGGGCGCGACGGCGGCATCGACACCCTCACGCTGCCCGTGCCGACGGGCGGACTCAGCATGTGCGGCAAGCACGCCATCGCGCCGGATGTGCACGTGGCGATGAGCCGTTGCGGAGCCACCACCGTGGTGTGCCTCGTGGAGGAGCACGAGATCGTCGGGCACTGGCCCGAGTACGTGGCCTGGCTTCGGCAGCACGCTGGCGACCGGGCTGTGTGGTTCCCGGTGCACGACCTTCACGCGCCCACGCCCGAGCGCGCCGAACCCTTCCTGCTCGACCTGCTGGCGCGCATCGACCGCGACGAGCACCTGCTGGTGCACTGCGCAGCGGGCATCGGTCGCACCGGCACGGTGGCCGCGTGCCTGTTGGTGCGCATGGGCATGTCGGTCGACGAAGCCCTCGCTGCAGTGCGTACCGCGCGACCGGGTGCCGGCCCGGAGGCAGGAACGCAACTCGAACTGGTGGCCGCGGTGGCGGCGCACACTGCGGTGCAGCGAGGCGATCGATGACCCGATCATTCGCCGCCACCGCCACCGCGGCCGCCGCGGCTCTCGTGGTGATCGCCGCGTGCGGCGGCGGCAGCGCGACGCCCGCCACGACGGCTGCGCCCACCACCGTTGCAGTCACCGACACCACCGAGATCGAACTCACGCCCACGTGCGGTGCCCGCATCGACCCACCCACCACCTACGACCACGTGGTGTGGGTCTGGATGGAGAACCACTCGGCTGCACAGGTGATCGGTCAGCCCGACAGTCCATTCGTGAACTCGCTCGCCGCCGAATGCACCACGGCCAGCAACTACCGGCAGGTGGGCAAGCCATCGCTGCCCAACTACATCGGCGCCACCTCCGGCGACACGTGGGACATCGCCGACGACGCCGGGCCCGACACACACGTGCTCACGGTCGACAACATTTTCCGACAGGTGCGCGCCGCAGGCGGCACCGCGGTGAGCTACCAGGAGGCCATGCCCGGACCGTGTGCCACCGAGTCGAGCGGCACCTACGCGGTGAAGCACAACCCGGCCGCCTACTACCAGGGCGCCGACGACCGCACGGCCTGCCAGCGCGACAACGTGCCGCTCGACCGGTTCCGGCCCGCCGACCTGCCCACGTTCGCGTTCGTCACCCCCGACCTGTGCAACGACACGCACGACTGTCCCATCTCTACCGGCGACCAGTGGCTCGCCAACTTCGTGTCGCCGATCCTGGCCAGCAACACCTACCGACAGGGTCGCACCGCGGTGTTCCTCGTGTGGGACGAGGACTCACCGATGCCGTTCGTGGCCATCACCCAGACGGCATCGGCGGGCGGCATCATCACCGACCCGGTCGACCACTACTCGCTGCTGCGCACCACCGAGGAGATGCTCGGCCTGCCGCTGCTGGGCCGCGCCGCGCAGGCCATCAGCATGCGGGGCGCGTTCAGCCCGGCTGGGTGAGGGGTTTGGCGAGCCGCACGTTCCTCAGCTTCGCCGGTTCCGCCAACGCCACCATGGCGGTCTCGTAATCGGGTAGCGAGTACACCTCGCCATCGTCGTTGATCATCACGAAGCGGTCGAAGCGCGCCAGGAAGGTGCGGTCGTGACTGACCGCGATGACCGTGCCCTGGAACCCGTCGAGCGCCTGCTCGAGCGCCTCCGACGACTCGATGTCGAGGTTGTCGGTGGGCTCGTCGAGCAACAACACGTTGTGGCCCTCGAGTTCGAGGCACAGGATCTCGAGTCGCGCCTTCTGGCCGCCCGACAGCGTCTGGAACTCCTGTCGCGCGTTGTTCACCAACCCGTAGCGGGCGAGCGCCTTCATGCTCTTCTCGTCGTCGAACACGCGCTGGCGAACGATGTCGATGCACTGCTTGCCGTGGAAGTCGGGCCGGTCGTTCACCTGCGTGAACATGCCCACGCTGGTGCGCGGTCCGAACTGGATGGTGCCCTCGAAGTGCGTGATGGTGCCGGCGAGCGCGCCGAGGAGGTGGCTCTTGCCGGTGCCGTTGGGACCGATGAGGCCGAGGCGTTCGCCGAAGTGCACTTCATCACTGAACGGGAAGAACAGGTCGTTCACGCTGGCCTGCTCGAGCTTCACCACACGCCTCGCCGAGTCGGCACCGCGCAGCGACACGTAGATCTGCTGGTCGGGAACGGGCGGGGGCGGCGGGCCGGCGGCCACGAACTTCTCCCACCGGGTCTCGGCAGCATTGGCCTTGGTGGCGTTCTTGAAGTTCTGCGCGGCGCGCGTCTTCATGATCTTCATGTGGTGGAACAGACGACGTTCCTCGTCGTTCCAGCGCTTCAGCGCGTCGCCGAGCAGGTCCTGCCGCTTCTGACGCGCTTCGGGGAACGTTGCGTACGAACCCCCGTGCACCCAGCAGCCGCTGCCCTCGATGACCACGATCTTCGTGGCACAGCGCTCCAGCAGCGTGCGGTCGTGGCTCACCATCAGGATGGTGCTCTTGCACGCCCGGATCTGTTCCTCCAACCACACTCGGGTGGGGATGTCGAGATAGTTGTCGGGCTCGTCGAGCAGCAGCACGTCGGCGCCCGAGTTCAGCAGCAGGTCGAGCACCAGGCGCTTGCGTTCGCCGCCCGACAGTTCGCTCACCAGTCGCGTGGCGAAGTCGTCGACGTCGGTCTTCACGCTGCGCTTGGCCGCGGCTGCCCACTGCGACTCGAGTTCGTAGCCGCCCATGTCGCCCCAGTGCGTGATGGCCTCGGCGAACTTCATGCCGTCATCGGAGCCGTCGAGCATCGCCTTCTCCGCAGCGATCATCGCCCTGCCGGCGTCACGCAACTCGGGTGGCGCCACTTCCACCAGCATCTCGCGCAGCGTGTCGGTGGGGCGGCTCATGCCCACGTCCTGCGTCATGGTGAGCACCCGGCCGGTGAGCGCGAACTCGCCCTCATCGGCGTCGATCACGCCCGACAGGATGCGCAGGATGGTGCTCTTGCCCACACCGTTGGCGCCCACCAGCGCGGCGTGCTCGCCCGGTGCCACGCCGAAGCTGACGTCGAAGAACAGCGAGTCGGCCCCGGGCGGTGCGTATTCGAGTTCCGAGACGACGATGCTGCTCACCGTCCCATCCTGCCACCCCACCCCCCGAATCGAGGTTTCCGTGCGCACCTGTGCGGCTGGAAACCCTCGGTCCGGGGCGAATCGAGGTTTCCGTGCGCACCTGTGCCGCACGAAACCCTCGGTCCGGGCTGGGGTGGGGTGGGGTCAGGCGCGGAGGCGGGCAGCAGCAGGGTCGTGCGGCACCTCGGGCAGCACCACCGCGGCACGGTGATCGCCGATGATGTCGATCTCGAACCGGTCGGTCCGCTCGAGCGCATCGGTGTCGATGTAGGCGAGCGCCAGGCTCTGTTGCACCCAGTGGCCATACCCGCCGGAGGTGACGTAGCCGACTCGTCGATCACCCATCCACACCGGTTCGAAGCCGACGGCATCGGCGTCGGTGGCGTCGACCTGCAGCAGCACGAGTCGCTGCACCGGAACGTCGCCCGCGCTCGCCACGAACGCATCGCGACCGACGAACTCACCCTTGTCGACCGCCACGTGCCGGTCGAGGCCGCACATCGCCGGGGTGATGTTCTGGGCGAACTCCGTGCCCCACGAGCCATAGCCCTTCTCGAGTCGCAACGAGTCGAGCGCGCGCATGCCGAACGGCCGGATGCCCCACGGCGCCCCCGCACGCATGAGGTCGTGGAACAGAGTGCGGTGCTGCCCTGCCGGCACGGTGATCTCGTAGCCGAGCTCGCCCGTCAGCGACATGCGGGTGACGATGGCCTCGCTGAGCCCCACCGGCATCGTGCGCACCGAGAAGAACGGGAACGCCTCGTTCGACACGTCGGCCGACGTGAGTGCGGCCAGCACGTCACGCGACCGCGGGCCCGACATGGCGAAGCCCACCCAGTCGTCGCAGCGGTTGGTGACGGTGACGCCGCTGGGCGGCAGGAACTCGTCGAACCACCGCTGGTGGAAGGTCTGCAGGTAGTACGAACCGACCAGCATGAATCGGTCGTCGGCGAGGCAGGCCACCGACAGGTCGCCCATCAGGAAGCCCTTGCGGCCGAGCATCGGCGCCAACCGCACCCTGCCGGGCCCGGGCAGGCGCGACGCCACCATGGAGTCGAGCCATGCCCGCGCGCCGGGGCCGCTCACCTCGTACTTGGCGTACACGGCGGTCTCGAAGATGCCCACGCCCTCGCGCACCGCACGCACCTCGGCGCCCACGAGGTCGTGCGCGTTCGAGCGCCGGATGGTGAGGTGCTCCTCGAAGTCGGGCTGGCCCGGGGCGAAGTACGCAGGGTGCTCCATGCCCCACAGTTCGCTGAAGCGAGCGCCCTCGGCGGCCAGCGCGTCGTACGCGGGCGAGGTCTTCAGCGGGCGGCCCGCCGGCAGTTCCTCGTTCGGGTAGGCGATGATGAACCGTCGTGCGTAGAACTGCCGCGTGGTGTCGAGCAGATAGCGCTCGCTGCTGGCGTAGGGACCGAAGCGGGCGACGTCCATGCCGAACACGTCGAGCCCGGGTTCGCCGTCGACCATCCAGTTCGACAGCGCAAGGGCGATGGCGCTGCCCTGTGAGAACCCCGCCATGCAGCCCGTGGCACACCAGAAGTTGCGCAGTCCGCGCACCGGACCCACCAGCGGGTTGCCGTCGGGGGTGAACATGAACGCGCCATTCACCCACCGCTTGATGCCCACCTCCTGCAGAACAGGGAACCGCTCGAAGCCGATGGTGAGCTCGGGTGCGATGCGGTCGAGGTCGGGCGACAGCAACTCCATGCCGAAGTTCCACGGAGCACCGTCGGGGTTCCAGTGCACGGGGTTGGTTTCGTACACGCCCAACAGGATGCCGCTGTGCTCCTGCTGCATGTAGGTGAACCCCTCGAGGTCGGTGCAGGCCGGAATCTCGCGACCCACCAGCAGCGGCACGTCCTCGGTGACCAGGTAGTGGTGCGCCATCGGCACCATCGGCAGGTCGATGCCCACCATCTGGCCCACCCGACGGCCCCACAGGCCGCCGGCGTTCACCACGTGCTGCGCCACGCACGTGCCCTGTTCGGTGACCACGGTCCAACCCTCGGGGTGCGGCAGCAGTTCCACCACGCGGTTGCGAAGAATCACCTCGGCGCCGCGGTTGCGCGATGCGATGGCGAAGGCGTGGGTGCTGCCGTGCGGGTCGAGCCGGCCCTCGTTGGCTTCCCAGATGCCGCCCACCACTCCCTTCAGGTCGACGATGGGCACCATCTCGCCGCACTCGTCGGGGGTCAGCAACCGAGACTCCACGCCCAACGTGGCGGCCAGCGCGTGGCTCGCCTTCAGGAACTCCCATCGCTCCTTGGTGCCGGCCAGGCTGATGCCGCCGCTCATCTTCAGGCCCACGTTCTGGCCGCTCTCGGCCTCGATGTCGCGGTAGAGGCGGATGGTGTAGTCCTGCAGCGCCGCCACGTTGGGGTCGTCGTTCATCGAGTGGAAGCCGGCTGCCGCGTGCCAAGTGGACCCTGCGGTGAGTTCGCTGCGTTCGATGAGCGCGATGTCGGTCCACCCGGCGCGAGCGAGGTGGTAGAGCACGCTCACGCCCACGATGCCTCCGCCGATGACGACGACGCGGTACTGGTCCTTCATGGTTGATTCATCCTTGTTGCGGGGTGCGGGTGGGAATGTAGTGAGGGTCAGCTGAACTCGATGTCGATGGCACCGAGCACGCCGAACGAGGCCGACAGGCGAGAGCCAGCACCCACCGCCACCGAACGAACGGCCGAGCCCGACATCACCACGTCGCCGGCTTCGAGCCAACCGCCCAGCCCCTCGATGGCGTGGAGCTTGTCGGCCAACCACGCCACGGCAGCGGCCGGGTTGCCCATCACGTCGCCCGACATGCCGCGCTGCGGTTCGCTGCCGTCGACGTGCATCTCGATGGGAATGGTGGTGAGGTCGAGATCACGCGGGTCCAGATGGAGAGCGCTCAGCACCACCTTGCCCGCGCCTGCATTGTCGGCGATGGAGTCGACAGCCTTGGCGCGCATGGCGCCCACACGGCTGTCGATCACCTCGATCGCGGCGCACACGTGGTCGGTGGCGGCCAGCACATCGGCCACCGTGGTGCCGGGGCCGCGCAGCGGGGCGCGCAGCACGAACGCGATCTCTGCCTCCACTCTGGCGTCGGCGAGCGTGCTCGCCGGCACGGGTTCACCCACCGGCACGAACACGTCGTCGAGCAGTTGCCCGAAGTCGGGCCCGGTCATGCCGTACATCTTCTGCATCGCCTCGGACGTGAAGCCGATCTTGTGGCCCTTGGTGACGCGACCATCGGCGAGCATCAGGTCGACGAACATCCGCCGCACCCGGTAGGCGTCGTCGAAGGTGTAACTCATCTCCTCGCTGGGCGGCACGATGCCGCGGCCCGTGCGCTTCGCCTCGTGGAGGCGTTGCGCCATGTGGAGGTGTTGCTCGGTGGTGAGTTCACATGTCATGCGGTGGTCTCCTGACCGACGGCCGGCACCTGTTGGGTGATGCAGTGGATGGCGCCGCCGTGCACCGGGTGTGCACGCATCTGCAGCGGAATGACCTCGCGATCGGGGAATGCCCCGCCGATGATGCGCACCGCCTCGGCATCGAGTTCGGTGTCTTCGCCCGGCACCGGAATGAGCACGGCGCCGTTGCAGAGGTAGATGTTGAGGTACGAACCGATCACCGTCTGGTCGCCGTGGTGGATGGTGGCCACCAAGGGCACATCAATGATCTCGTAGCCGGCCCGCACGAGGATGTCGCGGTTGGTGGCGTGGATCTCGGCGCTCGGGTCGTCGGGGCCGTGGGCGGCCATCAGCAGCGCGCGATCGTGGTTGACGAACTGGAGGATGAGGTCGGTGTGGCCGTCGGAGTTGGTGGGGCCACGGTCGAACAGCGGGCCACCGGGCAGCCACACCATTCGATCGAGCCCGAACCCGTCGAGCAGACGCTGCGTGACCGTCTCCTTGTCGATGTGCCAGTTGCGGTTGGGGTTCAGCACGCAGTGCTCGGTGGCAACCAGCGTGCCCGCGCCGTCGCACGCAATGGCACCGCCTTCCATCACCACGTCGATCTTCTCCACCCGATGACCGAGCTGTTCAGCAAGCGTGGCCCCGGCGCGCGCGTCACGGTCGCGCTTGGCGTGCCGTTCGCCGTACGAGTTGAACACCACGTGGCGGGCCTCCACCCGCTGACCGTCGGTGACGTAGATGGGTCCGTTGTCGCGCGACCACGAGCCGTCCATGGGAATCACCCTGACGTCGACCCCGGCGGTGAGGCGTTGGCGGGCCACGGCGGCGCCCGCCTCGTCAGCGGCCACCATCGTGAGCGGTTCGAACTGGGCGATGGTGTTGGCCACCCTCGCGCTCTCGTCCTTCACCTCGTCGAAGAACGTCCCCCACATCGACTCACGGCAGGGCCAGAACATGATGGTGCGCTCGTGCGGCACCCATTCTCCGGGCAGCGACAGGCTCATCGACACAACTCCACCCACGAGGCGTAACGAGGATCGGCGAGACGAGTGGCCCGCGAGTAGGCCTCGGCCACTGCAGTGGTGATGGGGCCGGGGCACGGAATCTCACGGTCGTCGACCGAGCGCACCGAGCCCACCTCAGCGGCCGTGCCACAGGTGAACATCTCGTCGGCCACGTAGAGGTCCGACCTGGTGAGGTCGGCCACCCGCACTTCGATGCCCATGTCGCGGAGGATGGTGGCCACCGACTGTTGCGTGAGGCCCTCGAGCGCTCCCGCCGCTGTGGGCGGCGTGCGCACCACGCCGTCGCGCACCACGAAGATGTTCTCGCCAGCGCACTCGCTCACCAGACCCGCCGGGTTCAGCATGATGGTGCCGTCGTACCCGGCCCTGATGGCCTCGGTCTGGGCGAGCGACGAGTTCACGTAGTTGCCCACCGTCTTCGCTGCCGGTGGCATGGTGTTGTGGTCGTGCCGCCGCCACGACGACACCTTCAACCGCACGCCGCGCTGCAGCACCTCGAGGCCGTGCAGCGGAGCCCAGTGCCAGCAGGCGATGGCCACGTCGACCCGACACGGGATGGTGTTGAGACCCATCTCGCCGTAGCCGTAGTAGACGAGCGGCCGCACGTAACAGGCATCGAGACCGGTGGCGTTCACCGTGTCCTTCGAAGCCTGCACCAGGTCGGCGACCGACCATTCGAGCGGCATCATCAGAATCCGCGCAGAGCGGTGCAGCCGTTCGATGTGGTCGGTGAGGCGGAAGATGCCCGGGCCCTGCGGCGTGGGGTAGGCGCGCATGCCCTCGAACACACCCGTGCCGTAGTGGAGCGTGTGGGTGAGCACGTGCACCTGGGCGCGGTCCCAGTCGACGAGTTCGCCGTTCATCCAGACCTTCGGTGTGGCGGTGATGGGCATTCGGACGTGCTCCTGCAGAGTTCGATCGGTCGGCAGCCCTGTAGCACCAGAGCATCACCTATTGCTGTTTTACACCATCCCCGGCGGACACCTCAACACCCTTCTCAGGTCGACAGCTCGCCGGCGGCCCGCCGCACTGCGTCCTTCACCTCGGCGAGGTGATCGCGCACGCGGAACTCCGGACCGGCGACGGTGACGGCCGCAACCACCACACCCTGCCGGTGCACCGGGCTCGCCACCGCCACCACGTCGACATCGAGTTCGCGGTCGGCCACCGCCACGCCGTCGCGGTCGGCACGCTTCACCCGACGCATCACCTCGGCGTGGGTGGTGGGGCAGTTCGGCCCGCCCAGCGGCAGCGGGTCGGGCCCGAGCATCGCCGCGACGGCTTCGGCGGTGTACGGCACCAGCAGCACGCGACCCGCCGCCGTGCAGTGCAGCGGCGTGCGGCGACCGGTCCAACCGACGGCCTGCACCACGCTCGACGACGCAACGCTCTCCACCGTCAGCACCTGATGGTCGTGCAGCACCGCCAGGTCGGCGCGTTCACCGAGCGCGCTGGCAAGGTGCTCGAGCACGGCCTGTGCCCGCTGCGACAGTTCG
>CAZQPJ010000028.1:11690-14205 GCA_964595105.1 uncultured Bifidobacterium sp. | reverse complement strand
CAGTGAGCGGCGAACGTGCGGCCGTGCCACCTCGGGAATCTGCACGCCGTCGAACGTAGTCGCGGCGTGCCGAACCTCGTCACACCCCCGGACTTGACTGTGGTCATGGATGCAGCAGCGCACGTGCTCGACTCGGCACCGCTACTCGCCGCCGACGCGGAGGCACTGGCACACGCCGCCGACCGTACGCGTCGCCTCGCCGAGGCCGAGGCGGCCCGCTTGCTGCAGCGGGTCGAGACGTCGGGCGCTCACATCGAGGCGGGGTTCCGACACGTGGCCGGTTGGGGCCGGGCGGTGTGCAACTGGTCGGGTCCCGAAGCGCACCGACTGGCCAAACTGGGGCGGGCGTTCAGCCGATTGCCGCAGTTCGCCGAGGCCTGCCTTGCGGGGCGCGTCAGCGTGGCGGCCATGCATGCGGTGGCGGCCGTTGCGTCCAACCCCAGGGTCGCACGTCATCTCGCTGAGGCCGATGGCATGTTCACCGAATGGGCATGCACCAACGACTTCGACGATCTCGCGGTGCTGCTGCACCACTGGGCTGAACTGGCCGACGAGAACGGGGCACGGTCACGGCACGACCGGGCGGTGAGCGAGCGGCACGCATCGCTGTCGATCCTCGGCGAGCGGTCGTACCTCGACGCAGCAGGCCCATCGGTCGACGGAGTGCTGATGCGCGAGGTCTTCGAGCGTTTCACCCGCCTCGAGTGGAGGTCCGAGTGGGAGGCCGGCGTCGCCCGCTGGGGCGATGCCATGAACCCCACACTGATGACCCGCACCAACTCGCAACGTCGCTTCGATGCGCTGATGGCGCTATTCCGGGCGGCGGCGGGGTCCACCGAGGCGGGCGGCGAGGTGACGGTGAACATCGTGGTCGACGAGGCCACCTTCGAGCATCACCTGCTCGCAGCGCTCGGTCATGCCACCGAGGCACCGGCGCCGACCACCGCAGCACAGCGGCGCTGCCAGTCGGATCGGGGTGAGGTGATCGATCCTCGGGCCATCGTGGTGGCCGCACTGCTCGGTCACGTGCGCCGCATGGTGCTCGGCGGCGACGGTGTGGTGGTCGACTTCGGTCGACGACGGCGTCTGTTCACGGGTCCGTTGCGCGAAGCGGTGCTCCTGGCCGAGCGATCGTGCGTGTTCAGAGGATGCAACCGACCGTCGGCGCTCTGCGAGGCCGATCATGTGCAACCGTTCGCACCGGGCGGACCCACGAGCGCAGCGAACGGTGCACCGCTGTGCGATCACCACAACAGGTGGAAGAACCGCGGCTGGCGGGTGTGGCGAGACCCGGAGGGTCGATGGCACACGTATCGGCCCGATGGCACCGAGTTCGGCTGGCCCGTCAGGTACCTCTCGCTCAGCGCCTGAGGTCGGCGAGGATGCGTTGCGCTGCGAGCTTCCCGGGCCCACCGCTGACGCAGCCACCCGGGTGGGTGCCCGACCCACACTGGTAGTACCCGGTGATCGGTGTCCGGTACTGGTTCCAACCGGGCGCCGGTCGGAAGAAGTACATCTGCGGGGCCAAGAACTCGCCCGCGAAGATGTTGCCCTCCGACAGGCCCACCACACGCTCGATGTCGGCCGGCGTCACCACCTCGCGCTGCAGCACCAACGACCCGAACCCGGGGAAGAACGACTCGAGTGTCGCCTGCACCGTGTCACCGAGGTTCGTCCGTTCAGCCTCCCAGTCGCTCCCTTTCAGTCGGTACGGGGTGTACTGGACGAAGCACGACATCACATGCTTGCCGGGAGGAGCCATGTCGGGGTCGATGGTCGACTGGATGCAGCAGTCGAGGTACGGCCGCGAGCTGTACCAGCCGTACTTGGCGTCGTCGTACGCACGCTCGAGGTAGTCCATGCTCGGCGCAATGTTGGTGAAACCACGGAACTGGTCGCCACGGCCCGGCAACGCCGGGAATGACGGCAGCGCGTCGAGCGCGAAGTTGACCTTCGACGACACGCCCTGGAACTTGAACCGGTTGATGCTCTCCACGAGATCGTCCGGGAGTTCGCGCGGGTCGACGAGCTGGGTGAAGGTTCGCCGCGGATCGAGAGCGCTCACCACCGTGGTGGCGCGCAGTTCGGTGCCGTCCGCCAGTGCGATGCCCGTGGCGCGGCCGTTCTCGGTGATCACGTGGCTCACCGCCGAGTCGAGCACGATCTCCGCACCGAAGGCCTGCGCTGCCCGAGCGAGCACCTGGGTGAAGCCACCGTTGCCGCCCTTGTGGAACCCCCACGAACCGAAGTGGCCATCCTGCTCGCCGATGTTGTGGAACAGCAGTACCAGCCCAGAGCCCTGCGAGCGGGGCCCCACCTTCGAGCCGATCGTGCCCGACGAAGCGAGCAAGCCCTTCAGGATGTCGCTCTCGAAGTAGTCGTCGAGGAAGTCGGCCGCACTGCCGGTGAGGAGGCGCACGGCGTTGTGCAACACCCGCTTCGGCATGCCGCGCAGGTGTCGCGCCAGGTCGGCCATCTGCAACAGGTCGTCCGGTTCGGATCCGAACAGGTTGGG
>CAZQPJ010000028.1:0-11590 GCA_964595105.1 uncultured Bifidobacterium sp. | reverse complement strand
GCATAGGAGAACGTCGTGAACTTGAATCCCGGGCGCAGCTCCTCGGTGATGGCAGCACCACCCACGAGGTGCCGCCGCTCGACGATGAGGGTTCGCAACCCGGCCTTGGCCAGATAGGCACCGTTCACCAGTCCGTTGTGGCCGCCACCGATGACGATGGCGTCGTACGTGGTCGAGGAGGTGGTCGGCATCTCAGGCGGTCTTTCTCGCAGGGTTGAAGAGCGGTGGGCGGGCAACGGTGCAGTCGACGTACTGGTAGCCGTGGTCGATGGTGATCTCGAGCGTCACCCTCGATCCGACGTCACCGAACTGCGGCCGCACTCTCGCCATGGCGATGTGCGACTGGAGCACCGGCGAGTACATGAAGCTGGTGGTGTAGCCCACGCGGGTGCCGGAGGAGTCGTAGAGCATCATCTCCTCCACCACCGGGGTCTCGTCCTTCGGCGGGATGAGCCCGGCCTCGCGCCACAGGCGGTTCCAGTGCGCCCAGTCGACGTGGAGACCCACCATCGACCAGCGAGTGGTTCCGTCGGCGATCTCCCGGCGGATGGCGTCACGCCCGATGAACGCGCGGTCGGACGATGCGATGTCCTTGAACATCCAGCCGAAGCCGAGTTCGAGCGGCGTGGAGCGCTGCTCGTCGGTGTAGGCGTATCGGCTGGAGTGGAAGTCGATGTCGATCAGCACGAGGCCCGCCTCGATGCGTGACATCAGCAACGCCTGCATGCCCGCCGGAATGCACCCGTGCGGCCGGCCCGCCTCGGCGATCACATCGAAGAGTGACGGCGCATCGTCGGCGTCGACCCACACCTCGTAGCCGAGGTCGCCGGTGTAGCCGGTGCGCGACACGTGTGCATCGACGCCGCCCACGATGGCGCCGCGGTGATGGAAGAACCTCAGGCCATCGAGGTCTGCACCGGCTGCCTCCAGCACCGCCCTCGAGCGAGGGCCCTGCACCGCCAGCGAGGCGACCTCGTCCGACACGTCGCGGATCTCCACCTTCATGCCGCCGACCCGGTCGGCGAAGTAGGCCAAGTTCGGTTCGGCTGCCGTGAGGAGGAAGTGATCGCTGCTGTGGCGGAAAACCACCCCGTCCTCGATCACGAAACCACGGTCGTCGCACCACAGCGTGTACTGCGCCTGCCCATCGCGACAGGCACGGATGTCGCGAGCCAACATGCCCGCGAGGAAGTGCTCCGCGTCGCCGCCAGTGATGCGGTACTTGTAGAGCGGCGAGGTGTCGATCAGCGCCGCGCCGTTGCGGATGGCGAAGTACTCGAACTTCTCTGCCATCTGGTACTTCACCGCTGCGAGCCGACCCGACCAGTGGCTCCACAGACCGGTGGTGTTCAGCGGTGCCAGCCGTTCGTGGAATGGCGTCGTCGCAACCATGCGTTCCCCCTCGCCGGAACCCTAGCCAGCGAACCGACCGAGGCGGTGAGGCCGTTCAGCCCAGCACGCGCACCACCGCGGCAACAGGGTCGACCTCCACTGCAGCACCGTCGGGAATGTCGAGCAATGCGCGCGGCGCCCCCACCACGGCCGGGATGCCGAGTTCACGGGCCAACACCGCTGCATGGCTGAGGGCACCGCCCTCAGCCGTCACCACGGCACCCGCCATGGTGAGCACCATGTTGAACGCCGGTGTCGTGCACGGCACCACGAGCACGTCGCCCGGATTCATCTGCATCAGGGCATCCTCCGGGTTCGTCGCCAGTCGGGCCACTCCCCGGTAGGGGGCGCTGCCGATTCCCACACCGGCGAGCCCCTGGGTCTTCACCTCGCCGTCGAGACCCGCCTCGGCCACCACGCGCTGGATGAAGCCGACGATGCGAGCCATGGAAGCCGGCAACACATCGAGCGGTGGTACCGGCTCGGTGATGCCGAGTCGACGTGGCGCGTCCTCGATGTCGACGGTCTGCCGCCAGTGCTGACGAGCGGCCAGTTCATCGGCTGACGGGGCGCCGCCGTGCAGGGCCCGGGGAATCTCGTCGATCGACAACTCGAGCGCATGGGAGGCGTCGTGTGCCGCGCCTGCCGCCACCATGCGCCGGCCGACTTCCAGCAGGGCGATTCGAACCAGACCGAGCGGCCACTCGATGGTGTGCGGCCCGTTGTCGTCGCGCAGATCCATGGCGCCACGGGCCTCGGCCAGCAGTACGTCGAAGAATTCACGCTGTGCCTCGGGCACTCGAGCACGCACCTCAGCGACACGTTCCGCCAACTGCGACGCGGCGGCGGCCGCCCGGACACTGTCGTCGCGCGCCGCGAGGATGGTGCCGAGCAGCACGCTCGGCGCCTCGGCCAGCGTGAGGCCGTCGATGTCGTAACGCGACACCACCAGCCGTCCACGCATGCGCAGGAACGAGTCGACATCGGCCGCCACGGTCGGCGAGACCGCCTTCAGTTCGTCGAGCGTGGCGGGCGAGGCGCCGGCTTCCTCCACTGCCACACGGATGCGGCGCAGCACTCGCTCGGCTTCCGACGTCGACGGCGAGGCACCCTCCAGCAGGGGCAGCAGTTCGCTCGCCTCCAGCGACCATTCGGCGCCGGCGTCGAGAAGGAACCCGATGGGACCGAGGTCGTAGTTGTGCAGCCAGAAGTGGCGCTCCCACATCGTGACGGCGTGGGCAATGACCGCAGCCACATGTTCGTCGAGCGCCGCGTCCGAGAGGGCAGCGAGTTCGACATCCTGAATGGCGAGGTTCTCGATCTCGCATCGTTCGCGAAGACCACCGGGGCGAGCCCATTCCTCCACCACTGCGCGCCACGGACGATCCGTCACGACACGATCGGCGGTGGCAGCGCGCCGCCGCATCTTGGGGTGCAGTCGCATCGCCAGTTTCAGCAGGGGCTTCGGAGGCAGTTTCGTCGACGGCTTGTCGGGGCTGATGAGCGGACGGATACGCGTGTACGAGAGACCATTCACGAACCGCATGTCGAGGCCGTCGAGCGGCGCACCCAGTTCGATGAAGCCGCGACGAGTGCCCACCACGGTGGAGGTCGACTGGATGTGCTGGTTCACGAGGGTGGCCGGCCGGCTGACGTGCGACCGGTCGAGGTTCCACATGCCGGCTCCGGGCGGGTTCCATTGCAGCGGGGCGTGGGACATGCTGGCTCCGTTCAGGTACTGGTTCGTTGCGGACGTCGCGATACCTAGCACTCCGAACAGGTGCAGTTGGTAGACATGTGCCGATGGGTTCCGGCGATGAGGGCGTGCACCTGGCGCAGTTCAACGTGGCGCGCCTTCGGCACCCCGTGGAGCATCCGGCCTCGGCACCGTTCGTGGCGCTCATCGACGAGACGAACGCCCACGCCGAGGCCAGCCCCGGCTTCGTGTGGCGGCACGGCATCGACACCCGCGACGTCGACGACCTGCCGTACGACGACAAGCTCGTCACCGTCAACGCATCGGTGTGGGAGTCGGTCGACCACCTCGTGCAGTTCGCCTACCGCGGCTTCCACCGCGACGTGTTCCGCCGACGCGCCGAATGGATGACCCACTCGGCGGCGGTGATGTGGTTCGTGCCGGCGGGCACGGTGCCGACCCTGCAGGACGGTATGGCCCGACTTGCGTTCCACGACGAGTTCGGCAGCAGTCCCTACGCGTTCTGCACGGGCGAGCGCTTCCCCGAGTTGGTGCTGCGGCGGCACGCCTTCAACGACCCGGTGGTGGCCCCGCTGCTGGCCCAGCTCGACGCCGAACTGCTGGCCGCCACGCCCGACGGCGGCACCAATTTCCTCGCCATCGCCCCCGACGACGTGGCGGGCGACCAGGGAGCCTTCTACGTGGCCTGGCTCGACGGGCAACCGCGGGCGTGCGGCGCATGGCGGCGCATCGACGATGACGCCGAGCGACCGAACACCGCCGAGGTGAAGCGAATGTGGGCCGACCCGACGGCCCGCGGCGCCCGGCTGGGTGCAGCCGTGCTGGCCACACTGCAGACCGATGCGGTGGAGGCGGGCATCACCGAGCTCCGGCTCGAGACCGGCGAGTACCTCACCGCGGCCGTCAGCCTCTACCGTCGATTCGGCTTCGAGGCCTGCCCCCCATGGGGCGAGTACGTGAACGGTGTGCACTCGTACACGATGTCGAAGCCCCTCGCGCCGGTGAGGTCGCGCCGGTTCGACTGACGTCGCACTCCCACCCGCGTGCGAATGTATGCGGGTGGAGATGTGGGAACTGCAGGCACGTGAGGCCATCCGCGATCTCGTGGCCCGTTACAACGCCAACGGTGACAGCGGCCGGTTCGCACAGGTGCTCGAACTGTTCGCACCCGACGCACGGATGGTGCTGCCCGACGGCACCCGCACCGGGCACGACGAGATCATCACCATCTTCACCGGCGCCAAGGACGACCTCTGGACCGCTGCGGGCGCGCCCGCGTACGTGCGGCACGTCACGGGCACGCACCAGATCGACCTCGTCGACACCGAGCACGCCAATGGGCGGCTCTACTTCCAGGTGATCACCAGCGTCGGCCTCGATCACTGGGGCCGCTACGTCGACCAGTACTGCCTGATCGACGGCCGCTGGCGGTTCGCGACGCGAACCGTCACCGTCGACGGCTACAGCCCTGCTTCACTGTTCCCGAACCCCACTGCCCAACGAGGTACCGATGTCTGACGAGAGCAACCCCTCCCTGCTGGTGGAACACGTGGGTGCGGTGGCGCACATCACGCTCAACCGTGCCGATCGCCGCAACGCAATCGACATCCCCACCTGCTTCGCACTCACCGACCTGTTGGAGCAACTCGACCGCGACCGCGCCGTGCGCGCCATCGTGATCGCTGGCGCCGAACGGGACTTCTGCACCGGGGCCGACGTCACCGGTTCACCCGATGCCATCGCCAAGATGACCACGCTCGACTACCGCTACTCGAGCACGCAGTTCCAGGACCTGTTCCACCGGCTGTGGGAGACCGAGACCCCGGTGGTGAGCGCTGTCACGGGCACCGTGGCCGGTGCGGGCTGGATGCTGGCACTGCTCGCCGACATCGTGGTGGCCGCCGAAGGAGCACGCTGGACGCACGTGTTCACCCGCCGCGGCATGGTGCCCCACGCCGGCGACTCGTACTTCATGCCGCGCATCATCCCGTTCCACCGGCTCAACGAGATCGCGCTGCTGAGCGAGCCGATCCCCTCCGAGACGCTGCACCAATGGGGTCTCGTCAACCGCCTGGTTCCCGCCGCCGACGTGGTGGCCACCGCGCTGCAGTTGGCCGGCACCCTGGCCGAGGGTCCCACGCGTGCGCTGGCGATGACGAAGCGTCTCTACCGCCGGTCGATCGACTCCGACATCGCCACGGCGTTCGAGGCGGAGCGCACGGCACAGGCGCTCATCTCCACCACCAGCGACCGTCGCGAGGGAGTGCAGTCGCTCATCGAGCGGCGACCCGCCAACTTCGTGGGCGACTGAGCACCCGGGGTCACGCCCAGGCGGCAACCAGTTCATCGGTGGTGACCACCGTGGCGAGCATCGACAGCGACAGGTCGATCACTGCGGTGGCATAGTCGGTCGGCACGCCCGCCACGGCGTCGCGCACCAGCACCACCTGGTACCCGAGGTCGACGGCGCTCAGCACAAGGCCGAGCACACCGACGTTCACCGATACGCCCATGGCCACCACGGTGGTGACACCGAGGCCGCGGAGCACCGGGTCGAGTGAGGTCCCCATGAACGGGGTGAGGCCGTGCACGCGGGCCATGGTGATGTCGGTGGGCTGTGCGCCAAGGCCCGGCACCAGCGCAGCACCGGGCGACCCGGCCTCGGTGGCGAAGGCACCCTCGTTGGCACGCTGCCGCATGGCGAGCGCACCGATCTTGGAGTTGGTGGTGAAGCCCGCCGCGTCGGCCCGGGGCTCGAACGTGCAGTGCACCACATGGGCATCCACGGCCCGGGCGGCAGCGCACACCCGCGCTGCGTTGGCGATGGTGCCGGCGCGCTCGCATTCGTCGCGCAGGGCAGGCAGCAGCACGCCCTCCCCCACGATGCCCTGCTGCAGTTCCATGGTGACGGCCGCCGTGGTGCGCGGCGACACCAGCGAACGCAGCCGTGCCGATCGAGCCTCGTCCATGTGCGCATCCCTCCTCCCCCACAGTCTCGCCGCCGCACGGTTGGTGAACGAGCATCGGCGCGCATCTACTGTGGTCACGTTCTCGAACCGGAGGCCCAGCATGAACCAACCCGTCATCGTCGAAGCAGGCCGCACTGCGGTCGGCAAGCGCAACGGTCACTTCGCCGACGTGCACGCATCGCACCTGCTGTCGAAGGCACAGGTGGGCGTGCTGCAGCGCGCCGGGGTCGACCCGGCAGCGGTGGGTCAGGTGGTGGGTGGCTGCGTCACGCAGGCCGGCGAGCAGGCCAGCAACGTCACCCGCACGGCCTGGCTCACGGCCGGGCTCCCCTACCAGGTCGCGGGCACCACCATCGACTGCCAGTGCGGTTCGTCGCAGCAGGCCAACCACATGATCGCCAACCTCATCACCGCCGGGGCCATCGACATCGGCATGGCGTGCGGTGTCGAGCACATGAGCAAGGTGTGGCTGGGCGCCAACGTGCCCCGCGTCGACGACACCACGTTCATCAACGGTTCCTCGAAGCCAGCCGACTTCAGCATCGACATGCCCGACCAGTTCGGCGCAGCGGAGCGCATTGCCCAGCGGCGCGGCATCACCCGTGACCGCGTCGACATGCTCGGCCTCATCTCGCAGCAGAAGGCGCTGCGGGCCACCGAGGAGGGCCGCTTCGAGCGCGAGATCATCCCGGTCGACGTCACCCTCGCCGATGGCACCGCCGTCACCGTCACCCGCGACCAGGGTCTGCGCGACACCACCGCCGAGAAGTTGGCAGCGCTCAACCCGGTGATGCCGAACGGCATCCATACCGCCGGCAACTCGTCACAGATCAGCGATGGCGCTGCGGCCGTGCTGTGGATGAGCGAAGAGCGCGCCAAGGCCGAGGGCCTGCGACCGCGGGCCCGACTCGTGGCCCAGTGTCTGGTGGGGTCCGACCCCTACTACCACCTCGACGGCCCGGTGGATGCCACTCGCAAGCTGTTCGAGATGACCGGCATGACCATGAACGACATCGACATCGTCGAGATCAACGAGGCCTTCGCCTCGGTGGTGCTGTCGTGGGCGAGCGTCTACGGCGTGTCGGACGACGACCTGATGAACAAGGTGAACGTGAACGGTGGCGCCATCGCCATCGGCCACCCGGTGGGCTCCACCGGCAGTCGCCTCATCACCACGGCGCTGCACGAGCTCGAGCGCCGTGACGCCGAGTTCGCTCTGGTCACCATGTGCTGCGGCGGTGCCGTCGCCACGGGGACCATCATCCAGAGGATCTGATGCCCCGCAACGCCACCGACACGCGCCAGCGCCTGCTCGATTCGGGCCGCGTGCTGTTCTCGCGTCAGGGCGTCTATTCCACCCCGCTGAAGACAGTGGTGGAGGCGGCCGGCCAACGCAATCCCTCCGCACTGCACTACCACTTCGGCGGTCGCACCGGGCTGCTGAACGCCATCCTCGACTCGCACAACTCGCGCATCGAGGTGGAACGCCGGGCGATGCTCGATACAGCAGGCGCCGGCGCCACGCTGCACGACCTGGTGGCGGCCGTGGTGCTGCCCCAGGCCAAACAACTCGACGAGGTGGAAGGCCGCTGCTTCCTGTCCATCGTCAGCCAACTGAGCGACCTGTTCGACCGCTGGGAGGAGGGGCACACCCCCGCGCAGGCCCTGCGCGCATTCCTCGGCATCAAGGACCTGTTGTCGGCCGACCTTCCCGCCGACGTGCGTCACGAACGAGTGACGAGGTTCCTCGAACTGGTGGCGCAGGCACTGGGATCGAGGGCGCGTCAGATCAACGCCGGACGCACCCCGGCCATCGAGCACGACGTGTGGGTGGCCAACCTGATGACGATGGCCACCGGCGCGCTCAGCGCGACCGAGTGAGGCCAAGGCCAGCGGTGGCCACGAGTTCACGCTGGATCTCGTTCACGCCACCGCCGAAGGTGTTGATCTGTGCGGCCCGCGCCGCACGCTCGAGTTCGCCGTGCAGCACCGCACCGGGCGAGCCGACACGCAGGTTGGCCACCGGGCCCAGCACACCCTGCAGGGTCTTGTAGACCTCCACCACCTGCTCGGTGCCGAACACCTTCACGCTCGACGCCTGCGCCGGCCCCAGCGTGTTGTCGCTGACCGCACGCACGAGCTTCCAGGTCATGAGGCGGATGGCCTGCAACAGGGCGTGGCTCTTGGCGAGGTCGGCCTGCACCCACGGGAGGTCGATCATCCGGGTGCACGACCCATCGGCCGAAGCCGGCGTGCACCGCGCCCAGTTGGTGACATCGTCGAGCAACCGCTCGGTGAGGCCCGACAGGGCGGCCAGGCCCACACGCTCATGGTTGAGTTGCATCGTGATGAGCGACCAACCGCCGTTCACCTCGCCCACCACGTTCTCCTTCGGCACCAGCACGTCGGAGTAGTAGGTGGCGGTGGTCTTCACGTCGCCCACCGTGGTGATGGGTGTCCACGAGAACCCGGGCGTGCTGGTGGGCACGATGATGATGGTGATGCCCTTGTGCTTCGGAGCGTCGGGGTCGGTGCGGCACGCCAGCCACACGTAGTCGGCCTGGTTGGCGCCCGACGTGTAGACCTTGTTGCCGTTGATGCGCCAGTGGTCGCCGTCGAGCACGGCCGTGGTGCGCAGGCTGGCGAGGTCGGTACCGGCCTCGGGCTCGGTGTAGCCGATGGCGAAGTTGAGCTCGCCCGACAGGATGCCCGGCAGGTAGGCCGCCTTCTGTGCCTCGGTGCCGTGGGCAGCGATGGCCGGTCCCACGGTGTTCACGGTGACGAACGGGAACGGCGCGTGTGCCCGCTGGATCTCGTCGAACATGATGAACTGGTCGGTGGCGGGGCGACCCTGGCCGCCGTACTCCTTCGGCCACGACAGGCCGAGCCAACCGTCGGCACCCAGCTTGCGGCAGATGGTGCGGAACTCGGGCGACCCCTCGCCTGCCACGCCGAGGCGCTCGCGCACGTCGGGGGTGAGCAGTTCGGCGAAGTAGGTGCGCAACTGCTGGCGCAGCTCCTGCTGTTCGGGCGTCTCGGCGAGGTACACGCCGGCGATGATAGGCCCCATCTGACGGCGTGTCAGATACCGGAACCGCGAATTGCCGCGATCACCTCGGCGAACCGACCGTCGTTCGACGGGTCGGCAGGCACCGGCAGCATCACGCCGTCGACCAGCCCCGCGAACCACTGCTCGACCACGGCAGGCAGGTGATCCCAGGTGGCCTGTGGCACCAACTCGTCGATCACCTCGTCGGTCATCAGGGTCGACAACTGATCCCAACGCCCCTCACGGGTCATTCGCTGCAGACGTTCGCCCAGTTCGCCCCATCCGAACAACTCGAGCGACCGGCGGTAGGCCGGGGTGGTGTAGAGGAAGGCGAGGATGGCGCGATGGTGCTCGCGGCTGGCATCGACATCGGCGGCCGTGGGCCCGGTGACGAACATGCTGCCCGTGATCACCCGTGGCCGCCGTCGGCCGACTGCCGCGGCCGCCGTGTCGAGGCGCGGCAGGCAGAACTCGCGCAGGTAGCGCGGGTTGGAGTTGGTGGGGTGGGTGACGAACCCATCGGCGTGCGACCCGCCGAGCGCGCAGATGCGGTCGTTCACGCCGCCCAGCCACACCGGCGGTGCCCCGTACGGGTGCGGGCCGGGGTTGAAGAACGGCTGCATGCGAGTGAACGAGTAGTGCGGGCCCACGTGGTGCAACGGCTCACCCGTGGCGAAGGTGTGCCAGATGGCCCGCAGCGACTCCACGTAGTCGCGCATGCGACCCACCGGTTCGGTCCACGGCATCGAGAAGCGACCCTCGATGTTCTGGCGGATCTGCGAGCCGAGACCCAACTCGAACCGACCGGCGCCCATCTGGGCGAGGTCCCATGCGGTGTAGGCCACCAGCATCGGGCTGCGAACGAAGGCGAGGATGACACTGCTCGTGACGCGCAGGTGCGTGGTGGCCTGCAGCGCCAACAACGACACCATCAAACCGTCGTGCACCGTCTCGGGCACGTGGAGCGTGTCGTACCCCAGCGCCTCCACTCGTCGGGCATACGCGGCCACGTCGGAAAGGGGCACACGATCGCTCATCCCCGCTATGGCTTCCACGGGTCGGATGCTAGTTTCTGACGGTCCGTCAGAAACCAGAGGAGCTCACGTTGACCGGATTCCTTGAAGGCAAGGTCGTCGCCATCACCGGCGCCGGCCGCGGCATCGGCCGCTGCATCGCACTCGACAGCGCCCGTGCGGGCGCCCGTGTGGTGGTGGCCGACTACGGCGTTGCCATGGACGGTTCCGAGCCGTCGTCGGCGGTGGCCGACGAGGTGGTCGCCGAGATCAAGGCCCTCGGCGGCGAGGCCGTGGCCGTCGGTTCCGACGTGGGCACCATGGCCGGTGGCGAGTCGGTGGTGGCCGCCGCCATGGACAACTGGGGCCGCATCGACGGCGCCGTGTGCGTGGCCGGCATCCTGCGCGAGCGCATGTTGTTCAACATGAGCGAGGACGAGTTCGACGACGTCATCCGCGTGCACCTGAAGGGCACCTTCACCGTCTACCGCGCTGCGGCCGCAGTGATGCGCAAGCAGGACACCGGCGGGGCGCTCATCGGTTTCACCTCGGGTGTGTGGGCACTCGGCTCGGTGGCCCAGGCCAACTACTCTGCCGCGAAGGGCGGCATCGTGTCACTCACCTACTCGGCAGCCGTGGGCCTCGAGCGCTACGGCGTGCGCGCCAACGTGATCGCCCCGGTGGCACGCACCCGCATGAGCGCCAACGTGCCGATGCAGTTGGCCGAGAACGGTGACCCGGAAGACATCTCGCCCATGGCGGTGTACCTCATGAGCGACCAGTCGAAGCACATCACCGGTCAGGTGTACTCGGTGGTGGGCGGCAAGATCGCCGTGTGGAGCCAGCCCAAGGAGGTGCGCGCCATGTACAGCGACACCCGCTGGACGCCGGAGTCGATCGACGAGCGCTTGATGGCCACGGTGAAGTACGAGCGTCTGCCGTTCCTCGACATGGTGGCCGAGATGAAGCGCGCCGCCGACGCCAAGCAGACCCCCAACGCCTGACTCCATGACCCCCGACGTCGCCCACCTCAGCGACGATGAGTTCCGCGCGCTCGTGCGCGACTGGTTGCACCAGCACGTCATCGGTGAGTTCGCCGAACTGCGCGGCAGGGGTGGCCCTGGCGACGAGGACGTCGGCTTCGACATCCGCGTGCGCTGGGAGAAGGTGCTCGGTGACGCCGGCTGGATCGGGCTGGGCTGGCCGGTGGAGCACGGTGGCCTCGGCGCCAGCGTGAGCCAGCAGATCATCTGGGCCGAGGAGTACACACGGGCCGAAGCACCGGCGCGGGTGAACCACATGGGCGAGAACCTGTTGGCCCCCACGCTCATCGAGTACGGCACCGCCGAGCAACGCGCCCGCTTCCTGCCGCCCATTCGCGCCGGAGTGGAGCGGTGGTGCCAGGGCTACAGCGAACCCAACGCCGGCAGCGACCTCGCTAACGTGCAGA
>CAZQPJ010000027.1:0-14548 GCA_964595105.1 uncultured Bifidobacterium sp. | reverse complement strand
GAGCCACGTGGCCGGGTGGAGTTCGACAGGGTGTCGTTCTCCTACTCGAAGCCCGAGCCGCTCATCACCGATCTGTCGTTGATCGCCGAACCCGGTGAGACGATCGCCATCGTCGGTCCCACCGGCGCCGGCAAGACCACGCTGGTCAACCTGTTGATGCGCTTCTACGACATCGATTCCGGGACGATCCGCCTCGACGGGGTCGACACCGCCACGATGCGTCGTGACGACCTGCGCAGCGAGATCGGCATGGTGCTGCAGGACACCTGGCTGTTCAGCGGCACCATCTACGACAACCTCGCCTACGGAAACCTCGAGGCCACGCCCGAGCAGATCTTCGCCGCAGCCCGGGCCACCCACGTCGACCACTTCGTGCGGTCGATGCCCCACGGCTACGACACGGTGCTCGACGACGAGGCGTCCAACCTGTCGGCCGGTGAGAAGCAGCTGCTCACCATCGCCCGGGCCTTCCTCGCCGATCCCACGATCCTCATCCTCGACGAGGCCACCAGTTCGGTCGACACCCGCACCGAGGTGCTCATCCAACGAGCCATGGCGAAGTTGCGCGGCGGACGCACCAGCTTCGTCATCGCCCACCGCCTCTCCACCATCCGCGACGCCGACGTGATTCTGGTGATGGATGCCGGCCGCATCGTCGAGCAGGGTTCGCACCGCGAGTTGCTGCAACGGCAGGGTGCCTATTTCACGCTCTACAACGCCCAGTTCGCCGGCGCCGCCACCGACGTGGCCTGACGCACGGCGTCGGCCGTACGCGACAGTGTCCGACATCGGCTAGAACACAGGCATGAGCGACGCACTCGACACCACCACGTGGATCCTCGCACTGCCGGCCGACGCGCCGGGCGACATCGACGTCACCATCTCCTTCGCCGACGGCATGGCGAGCGGCTATGCAGGCTGCAACCGCTTCCACGGCACCTACCGGCTGAGCGGCGACACCTTCTCGCTCGGCCCCATCGCCTCGACGCGCATGGCCTGCGACGACGACGCGATGGCGCTGGAGCGCACCGTGCTCGACCGTCTCGACAGGGCGGCCTCCGCGCACGTGGCCGACGACACGCTGACGCTGCTCGACAGCAACGGCGACGTGCTCCTCGAGTTCGACGCACACGGTGCCGCCGGCCTCGAGGGCGACTGGGTGGTGAACGGGCTCCACTTCCCCGCTCGCGAAGCCATCATGTCGGTGAAGGGCGAACTCACACTGCACATCGAGGGCGACGAGGTGAGCGGTTCCGCCGGGTGCAACATGTTCTCCGGTTCCCTCACCATCGACGACTCGGGCGTCTCCATCGGGCCGCTGATGTCGACCCGCCGCTTCTGCGGCGACGAGGAGGGCGAGGAGGGCCCGTCCACCATGGAGCAGGAGGCCGCATACCTGGCCGCGCTCGAGAACACCATCGAGGTGTCGGTGGAAGGTGATCGCCTCACGTTGTTGCGCCCCGACGGCGGCATCTCGGTGACGCTCCACCGCGCGTGACCACCACGTTCCACCGCATTGCGGTGGTCGACTGGAGCGCACAGAGCGCACCCAAGCAGGGTCCCGACTCGATATGGGTGTGCGTGCTCGACACGGAAGCCGGCGGATACGAACTCGCGAACCCCGCCACGCGGCGCCACGCCGCCGAACTGCTGCGCGACCTCTGCACCGCACCCGGTCGCACCCTGCTGGGCATCGATGTCACCCTCGGCTTTCCGGCGGGAACCGCTGCGGCGTGCGGCCTGCCGGGCACGGCATGGCAGTCGATGTGGTCGCACCTCGCCGCGGCCGTCGACGACGATGAACGCAATCGCAACAACCGGTGGCAGGTGGCGGCCGACCTCAACCGCGCCATCGGCTCACGCCAGTTCTGGGGTGCACCGGCAGCGCACGCCGGCCGGTGGCTCACCACCCACCGCCCCGCCGAGCAACCGCTACCGACATGGCGCACGGTCGAGCAACTCCTCCTCGACCGCGGCCGACGGCCGTTCCCGGTCTGGCAGCTCCTCGGCGCTGGCAGCGTCGGCAGCCAGGCCCTGACCGCCATCCCGATCCTCCACCGACTGCGAGCCGAGCTGCCGCCCGGCACCGTTCGCATCTGGCCGTTCGACACGGGTTTCGCCCCAGACCCACTGCGACACACCGGCACCGTCGTGGCAGAGGTGTGGCCGAGTGCCGTGCCGTTCGATCACGTCGACCACCCGGTGAAGGACGCCCGCCAGGTCATCGCACTGGCGCACCACCTGCACACACTGCTCGCCGACGGTTCGCCGCTGTTCGACCCTCCGTCGGCAGGGAGCACGGGCACCGGAGTGATGCACGAGGAGGGCTGGGTGCTCGGCGTCGCCTGAGCCCGGTCAGGCGAGCACCACCTCGACGAAGGTGTCGTTGAAACACGCACCGTTCACCAGCGCATCACCCGTGGCGGGAATCAGAGCGTTGATGCCCACACCCTCCGGGTGATGGCGAAGCCACGCGCCCTTGGTGACCAGCACCACACCCGGCCGCACTTCGTCGGTGACCGACAGCGGCAGGCTGATGGCCCCGAGTTCGTTGCGCACGATCACCCGTGCACCGTCTGCAAGACGTCGCTCCTCTGCATCGACGGGATGCATCAACAGCAATGGCTCCGGACTCTGGAACTCGCCGAACATCGAGTTCACCAACTTCGCCGACGCCGGGGAGATGAGGGTGAGGCTGCACTCCGACGACCGCGCCACCTCGTGCCACGTCGGCAAGCCGTGGACAGGATCCACCAGTCGCGCCCGGCCCTCGAACGGCACCGTGTCGACGAACTGCAGCGACGGCAGATCGGCCATCCGCGGTCCGGGGTCATCGACAGCGGTGAGCGCCTCGGAGGGTTCCCAGTCGAAGCCGAGAGCGGCGGCCAACGACCAGCCGAACTGGTCGTTCGAGCGTGACTCACCGACGGGCGGAATGACGGCGCGCACCGGCAGCACGGCGAAACTGCCGTAACTGGCGCCGACGTCGTCGATCTCGAACGACGTGGTGGCGGGAAGCACCACGTCGGCGTAGCGCGCGGTGTCGGTGAGCACCTGTTCGTGCACCACGGTGAACACGTCGTCGCGGGAGAACGCCGCCATCACGGCATGCGTGTCGGGGCAGGTGACCACCGGGTTGGCACCCTGCACGAACAGCACCTCGCACGGATCATCCGAGCCCGGCGCCATCCACCGACCGATCTGGTGCATCGGCACCTCGCGTCGTGTCGGCCCATGGAGCGCCTCGGCAGGCCAGCGTCGCCGACCGTCGGCGGGGCGGATGCGCAGTGCTCCGATGACACCGCTGCCGCGTACCCCGAAATGGCCACCGAGCACCGGCAGCCCGAGAATGGCGCGGCAGGCGGCACCGCCGTTCTCATTGCGTTCCGGGCCCCAACCGATGCGCAGCATCGACGGCTTGGTGGTACCCCACCAGCGCGCCAGGGTCTGGATGTCGTCGGGGTCGAGTCCGGTGACCTCGCACGCAAGGTTCAGCGACCACACGCGCGCATGCACGAGGTACTCCTCGGCACCCTCCGCATGGGCAGCCATGAACTCGCGGTCGAGGTGCCCGTGCCCCAGCCAGAGGTTGGCGATGGCGTACGCCAGGGCCGCATCGGTGCCCGGGCGAATCGGCAGGTGCAGGTCGGCACGGGCTGCCATCGGGGTGCGGCGCGGGTCGATCACCACCACCTTCGCGCCGTTCTTCTGTGCCTCGTGCACGAGTGGCGGGAAGTGGGTGTTGCTGGCGGTGGGGTTGGCACCCCAGATGACGATCAGGCGGCTGTGCAGCACGTCCTCGGGTGCAGCCGAACGCATCGAGCCGTACACCGACGACCACGAGACCGCATTGGTGTGGCCGCAGATGGTGTGGGTCACCACCGTGGCACCGATGGCGGCGAACACTGCCTCCGAGGCGCTGTTCGATTCCACGACCGCCGACGACGAGTTGTACGTGTAGGCCACCACACCGTCGCGCCCTTTCGACGCCAGCGTCTGCTGCACCCTGCCGGCCACGAGCTCGAGCGCTTCGTCCCAACTGGCGCTCCGGAACTCCCCTGCGCCCTTGGCACCGGTGCGCACGAGGGGTGAAAGCACTCGTTCGGGCGCATAGACGCGCCGATGGTGCCGACGCACCTTCGCGCAGATCCACCCGTCGGTGAACGGGTTGTCGGTCCCGGCGTCGATGCTGGTGATGCGACCGTCGGTGACCGTGACGGCGAGTGAGCAGGCGTCGGGGCAGTCGAGCGTGCACGCGGTGTGCACCACCCTCGTGCCCGAATCGAGGCCGGTGATCGAAGTCATGCCTGAGGTCTACCCCAGCGCCAGACGCGGGGCAACGCATTTGGTCAGCCGTTGGTGTTCACCGCGGCCAGTTCACCCGTGCGGTAGACAGCAGGGGCACTGGTCCACACGTAGTCACGCAGGGCCTCGTTGTACCCGTTCGCCCAGAAGGTCACCCGGTAGGTGATGCGCGCCTGAACGCTCACGCTGCCCGGACCCGGCGGCGTCCACATGCAGCGCCCGTTCACACCGGGTTCGCTCTGCGCGGGAAGTGCGGGCATGGCCGGCAGCGACCAGCGGCCCGCCGCCGGCGTCGAGCCCGCCGACACGCACTGCACCGTGCCGGAGAACGCCGGTGAAGGGCGAGCCCGGTCGGGCGTGAACACCACCGCGAAGTCGAGCGACACGGGACGAGCGAGCAGGTACATCGTCCAGCCCCGCCAGACCGCGCCATTCGACTGCTGGTTGCGCCACGCCGACGGACCCACCGCCAGCCACGCCGGGTAGCGCGTGATGAGGCCTCCCCAGCGGTCGACCACGGGATTGCGGAACACCACCGGCCGCTCGAGTTGGAGGTTGTTGTAGAGATTCGCCACCTGTGTCCGCGGGTCGAGCATCGGGTCACGCGACGTCACCGCGATCACGGCCAGCGCGTGGTAGACGGAGTCGCAGAAGACGGTGAACCACCGCACCGCATCCGCCAGCGGGCCGCGGTTGCTCCCACCGTCGTACTCTCCCGGCTCGCCGATCACCTCCGGGAGTCCCTCGATGAAGATCCACCGCTGGCTGCGCACCTGCTGCCCCGTCACGTAGCGCTGACCGGCCGAGGTGACGCCGGTGCCGGTGGCAGTGAACGTGCACCACGCGTTCCGGCCACCGTGCGTCGAGAAGACCGAGGTGGTGGGAATCGACGTGTACCGGCTGAGTCCACCGGTGCTGTTGCGCACATCGACGACGCGAGCCCCCGGCACCAGCACGGGAACCGTGGGTTCCACGACCCCGCCTGCCGCACGCGCCGGGTCGCTCAACGGCGCAGCGACCATGGTCAACGACAGTGCACACGCCACCATCAATGCTCGCCGCATCATTCGCACGCCTCCGCTTGCGCGGTCAGATGGTCGATCCGCCACTCTCCGGTCACGCGCCGGAGGCGAGTTGCGACACCCGTGGGGTAGGTGCCACGACGAGTGCCCTCGCCCGGTGACCCGTCGGGCCGAACCCACAGACCGCCGTCGAGCACGCAGTCGAACACGATCGCTGTGTCGGCCGAGCGCTCCTCGCCGAGCACGGTGGGGCGCAGCACCACGCCACGGTCGAGGTCGTAGGTCTCACCACGCTGCCGACGTTCGCGGAGCAGTGACCGGAAGGCCGTTCCGCCGTCGAGGAACCACCTCGCCCACCCCGGGTCGTCGTCGCCGAACGGTGTCGTCGTGCCGGCACGCACGATGGTGAGGCGTGCCTGCAGATAGGCCTCCACCACCTCGCGGTCGGCGGCGGTGAACGTCCACACCACGCCCCGGCGCAGGTTCTCGTCGACCGGGAGCCATGCCCACAACCCCGGAAGGAGTTGGTAGACGAGGCCGGGAGCACGCACGCCGGGTGCCGAATCGACGAGGTGCCACGGGCCGCCCGCCGACAACTGCGCCGCGCTGCCGGAACCACCCGGCATCGTCGATGCCGTGGAGGTGGGAACCGGTGCCGTGGTGGGTACCGCGAGCGCCACATCGCTCACTCCCGTCATCGGTGCGAGGGTGGCGGGCGGTGCCACTGGGTGCGCTCCGCACGCGCCCACCACCACCGACGCCACCAACAACCAGTACCTGCCGTGCGCGACCATGCAACCTCCCGGACCCGTGCGTGCCGACCGTCGTCACTGGGCACTCCATGCGGGCCGTTTCGGCAGCATCATCTCGCCACACTTCGCGCCAGCGCAGCGGGCCATGGTCCGTTTCGGCCGGCAACGCACCGCCCACTGCGTGGGGTGCCGCCGTTGGGCACGACGTAGATTGCAGCCATGATCGCAGTGGTGGTGGTGCGCGACGGGCAACTCCCGTCGGGCGGCGACGAGACCGTGGCAGAGTGTCACGGTCGCGCGCTGCTCGTGGGCACGGGCGTGCACGAGGCAGCCCGCTCGCTCGAGGGCATCGCCCATCACGTCACCGGTGTGGAGGCCGGCACCTTCCGACCCGGCGCGTACGCAGCGCAGCTCGCCGCACTCCTCGCCGACGAGCCAGTGGTGGTGCTGCCGGGTTCACCCGACGGGCGCGACCTCGCCCCTCGCCTCGCGGCCCTGCTCGAGCGGCCGCTGTTCGCTGGCGCCATCACGGTGTCGCCCGGACGCGTCGAACTGACCCGCAAGGGCAGCACCGAGATCCACGAGGCCGCACCGGCACCGTCGTTCGTCGCCACCCTGCAACCGGGCGTGCGCGGAGTGGCGCGCCGGACCGATCTCGCCGCACCGGTGGTCGAAGTGGTCGGCGTGGTCGAGGCGTCGGCCACCGACTGCAGAGACGCCGCGGTGCGTGCCGTGCTGCCACCCGACCCGGCCACCATCGACCTCAGCGAAGCAGCCCGCATCGTCGCTGGCGGCGCCGGCCTCGACGACCCGGCACGCATGGCGCAACTCGCCCGAGTGGGCTCTGCGCTCGGCGCCAGCGCCGGCGCCACCCGCGTGGTCACCGACCGCGGCTGGGCACCCCACGAGCGGCAGATCGGCACCACCGGAGTGGTGGTCGACCCGCGGCTCTACCTGGCGTTCGGCATCAGCGGCGCCGTTCAGCACACCAGCGGCCTCGGTCAGCCCGAGCACGTCATCAGCGTCAACACCGACGGCCACTGCCCGATGATGCAGTTGGCCGACCTCGCGGTGGTGGCCGACGCCAACGCGACCCTCGACGAACTCGAACAACTGCTGGGCGGTGAACGGTGACCGACGTCGACGTGGTGGTGGTGGGTGCTGGGCCCGCCGGGGCGTGCGCCGCCATCGTGGCGGCTCGGGCTGGGCTCGATGTGGTGTTGCTCGAACGTGGCCCGTTCCCCGGCAGCAAGAACATGTACGGCGGCGTCGTGTACCCACGCATCCTCGACGATCTCATTCCCCAGTGGTGGGAGGAGGCACCGGTGCAGCGCTGGGTCACCCGGCGCAGCACGATGCTCCTCACCGAAAGTCAGGCCCTGACGGTCGACTTCCGGACCGACGCATGGGGCGAACCGCCGTACAACGGCGCCACGGCCTACCGACCCGACTGGGACCACTGGCTGGCGGGCCATGCGGTGGCCGCCGGCGCTCACCTCATCACCGACACCACCGTGGTGGGCCTCATCCGCGACGCGAAGGGCGCCGTGGTCGGTGTGCGCACCGACCGGCCTGACGGCGACCTTCGGGCACGTGTGGTGATCGCCTGCGACGGAGTGAACAGCTTCCTCGCCAAGGAAGCCGGCATGTACCCGCACACCGATGCGAAGAACTTCACGTTGGGCGTGAAGGAGACCCTGTCGCTCCCGAAGGAGGTCATCGACGAACGCTTCGGCGTGCGCGACCGCCACGGGGTCGACATCGAGATCCTCGGCGGCACCGGTGGCGTGAACGGCGGCGGATTCATCTACACCGGTCTCGACACGCTGGCCGTGGGCGTGGTGCTGAAGCTGCCCAAGTTGGCCGCCCAGCAGCAACGACCGGAACAGATCATCGCCGGGCTGAAGCGTCACGCCGCCATCGCACCGCTGGTGCAGGGGGCGGAACTGAAGGAGTACAGCGCGCACCTCATTCCGGAGGCGGGCCTCAGCATGATGCCGCGCATGACCACCGACGGAATGCTGGTGGCCGGCGATGCCGCAGCCCTGTGCCTCGCTGCCGGCATCTGGCTCGAGGGTGTCAACTTCGCCATGGCCAGTGGCATCTACGCGGGCGAGGCTGCAGCCGAGGCGATCCGAGGCGGCAACACCTCGGCGAAGGGGCTCGCCGGGTACGCACGTCGGCTCGGCTCGACCTTCGTGCTGAAGGATCACCGCAAACTGCACCGGGCACCCGAACTCGTGCTGAGCGATCGGGTGCAGCACCTGTACCCGATCATGGTCACCAACGCCGTGGAGCGCATGTTCCGGGTCGACAACCCACACCCGAAGCCGGGCCTGCGCCGCATCCTCGGCGAGGAACGGCGACGGGCCGGCGTTCGCCGCCGCCATCTGTTGGCCGACGGGTGGAAAGGCTTCAGGAGTTTCGGATGACCGACAGCATCATCTCGTTCCAGGAACGCATCGACACCGCCGAGTTCCGCGTGCACCACAACGCCCACATCGTGGTCGACGGCAAGGTGTGCGCCGACTGCACCACGCGCCACTGCGTGGTTGCGTGCCCGGCCAACCTGTTCGTGCCCACGAGCGATGGCGGCATCGTGTTCAACTACGAGCAGTGCTTCGAGTGCGGCACCTGTTACATGGTGTGCAATCACGAGGGTGCCATCAGCTGGCACTACCCGGAGGGGGGCCACGGCGTGGTCTTCCGGCGCACATGATCATCGTCGCCTGCCTGAAGTGGGTCAGCCACCCCGGCGAGCCCTCCGACGAGCGGTTCGCCGGCATGTCGGCGGCCGACCAGTCGGCACTCGAGTTCGCCCTCCGACAGGGTGAGGCCACCGGCCTGCCGGTAGTGGCCGTCACCGTGGGGCCAGCAGGTGCCGAACGCGTGCTGCGTGACGCGCTCGCAAGCGGCGCGTCCCGCGCGGTGCGCATCGATGCCCCCACCACCATCGAGGGTCACGATGTCGCGGCGGCCATCGCTCACCTCGCCCGGGATGCGGCATGGGTGTGGTGCGGCGACTATTCGCTCGACCGTGGCGCCGGCAGTGTGCCCGCGTTCATTGCCGGCCACCGCAACGCCGAGCAGGCGCTGGGTGTCATCCATGTCGACCTCGAGCCCGACTGCGTGGTGGCAACCCGACGCCTCGACGGAGGGCGACGTGAGGTGCTGGAGGTGCGTGCACCCGCGGTGGTGTCGGTGGAGGGCGCCACGGCTCGACTGCGCCGGGCATCCCTGCCCGGGCTGCGCGCTGCGGCATCTGCCACCGTCGAGGTGGTGCAACCGACCACGTCGGTGCACACCGCCGAGTTCCTCGTGCGGCCCTACCGGCCCCGAGCCCGCGCTCTGGCGGCACCTGCAGGCATTCACCCGCTCGCTCGCCTGCGCGAGCTCACCGATGCGGCGGCGGCGTCGGCGGCGCGCGGTGAAACGGTGGTGCTCGAACCGGCGGCAGCGGCAGCGCGCATCGTGCAGGCGCTTCGCGACTGGGGCTACCTCGAGACCACCCCATGACCCGCACACTCGGACACACCACCTGGACGGATCACTGGAGCCGGTCGAAGCCGGCGCTCCTGGTGGTGCCCGTGGGCTCGTGCGAGCAGCACGGACCGCATCTTCCGCTCGACACCGACATCCGCATTGCCAATGCCCTCGCCCACGGCCTCGCCGACAAGTACGAGGAGGGCGACGTCCTGGTGACCCCACCACTCACCATCACCGCCAGCGGCGAACACGCCGGGTTCCCGGGCACCCTGTCGATCGGTACCGAGTTGTTCGAGCAAGTGCTGGTGGAGTTGGTCCGCAGCGCCGACTGGAGCGCCGGTGTGGTGTTGGTGAACGGACACGGGGGCAACCGGGCCGCAGTGGAACGCGCCGTGCGACTGTTGCACTCCGAGGGCCGCAAGGTGTTGTCGTGGTGGCCGCGAGTTCCTGGCGGTGACGCGCACGCGGGCCACACCGAGACCTCGATGATGCTCGCCATCGCTCCGCATCTGGTGCACATGGACCGCGCCGAGGTGGGGGTCACCGCACCGCTGGCCGACATCATCGAGGAACTCCGCGACGGCGGCGTGGCCAGTGTCAGCCGCAACGGAGTCTTGGGCGACCCGCTGCGCGCCTCGGAGTCGCATGGCCGCACGGTGCTCACCCGACTGTCGATCGATCTGGTGGCCGCGGTCGACGAGTGGTGGGAATGACCAGTTTCCGGCGCGACCCGTCGTGGCGTCAGCCGGGCGACGGTCGGGTGGTGCTCGCCGGTTCGCCGCTGCGAATGTTTCGTCTGTCCGCCGGCGGCGCAGAGGTGATCGACCGCGCCGCCAAGGGCGAGCACCCCGACACGGCTGTGGTGACACGCATGCTCGACCGTTTCGTCGAGGCGGGCGCATTGCACCCGCAGCCGTCGTCGACGCCCTTCACGGCCGATGACGTCACTGTGGTGATGCCCGTCCTGGGTTCGATGCCGGCGCTGCCCGCGGGCCTGCGCACCGTCGTGGTCGACGATGGCAGTTCGCCGCCCCTTCGCGCATCGTCGGGCTGCACCCTCATCCGCCTCGATCACAACCGTGGTCCCGCGGCCGCACGCAACGCCGGGCTCTCCGTGGTCGACACGCCGCTGGTGGCCTTCGTCGATGCCGATGTGGATCTCGGGGAGGGATGGCTCGACCCCCTCCTCGTCCACTTCAGCGACCCGAGGGTGGCGCTGGTGGCACCGCGAGTCGCCGCGGCCACCGCGCCCGGGCTCGTCGGTGAGTACGAACAACGGCACAGTCCCCTCGACCTCGGCGATCAACCAGCCCGTATCGCTGCCGGCACGCGAGTGAGCTACGTGCCCGCCGCCACGCTGGTGTGCCGCACCGACGTACTCCGCGCTGCGGGGGGCTTCGACGAGGCCATGCGCGTCGGCGAGGACGTCGACCTCGTGTGGCGACTCGTCGATGCTGGCCACCGCGCTCGCTACGAGCCTGCCTCGGTGGTGCACCATCGGCCGCGGCGCGACATTGCGGCGATGCTGCGCCAACGGATGGGCTACGGGCGATCCGCGGCGCCGCTGGCGGCGCGTCACGCCGGCGCGGTGGCTCCCACTCGCACGAGCGGGTGGAGCGCCGCCGTGTGGACTCTCGCCGCGTGGCGGCGGCCGTGGTGGGCGAGCGCCGTGGCAGTCGGCACTGCCTTCGCCCTGGTGCGGAAGTTGCGCGACGTGCCGCCCGCGGAATCGATCCGTCTGACGATGCTCGGCCACCTCGCCGCAGGGCGGCAACTCGTCAAGGCGCTCACCCGGGTCTGGTGGCCCGTCGCTGCAGTGCTGTGCGCGCTGCCCCGACCGCTCCGACCCGACATGCGAGTGGTGGTGGCCGGGTGGATCGCTGCGTCGCTGACCGGCACCGGAGCCGCCGGAGTCCGCGACCTGCCTCTGCTGCTCGCCGACGAGGTGGCCTACGGGGCGGGCGTGTGGCTGGGAGTGCTGGAGCAGCGAGACCCGGGGCCGCTGCTGCCCGCGTTCACGACGTGGCCGCGGCGAGGCGACGGCTGAGGTCGCTGCACTCGAGGCACACAGCCCGAGGGATGAGGCCCGCCTTCATCAACCAACTGAACACCACGCAGCCGAGGCAGAACGAGAACGCGGCCTCCAACGTTGCCGCCACCACGAGCATTGCGATGAGGGCGGTGGCCACGCTGTGCGCACCGAATGAGGTGGCGATGAGTGCACCGGCGCTGAAGCCGAGGCCGACGCCCTGGGCGAACCGCTTCGGCGGGCCAGCGACGAAACGGTGCTGCACGGTTCCGAGTCGGGGCGTGATGACCTCGGTGACCAGCCGACCGAGAGGGCTGAATCGAGGGCCAGCGAGCACTCGAGCGAGGAAGCCGTAGGCGAGCGGGAGAAGGATCCACCACGTGCCGAACACGAGAAAGACCAGCCCCTGCGCCACTGCGCCGGCGGCGACGAGGCGGGCCGACGTCTCGTTGACGGGATTGGGGAAGCCGAACCACTTCGAACGCATGCCGGGAGCGTAACCGGATAAATCCGATAGGACAAGTCGGAATTAGCGGTTTCGTGCCCCTCCCCAACCTCGATCCGCCGACTACCGTGACCTGCGTGACCGTGCGCCTCACCGTGAACCGGGCCGCTTGGGGCGCCCACGTGAGCGCCACGGCGACGAGCTACGGCTCGGCCCTCGTCCCCGTCGTGAAGGGCAACGGATACGGCTTCGGTCGGCCCCTCCTCCTCGACACGCTCGCGCAGTTGTCGGTCGACAGCGTGTGCGTGGGTTCGGTCCACGAACTCGTCGGCGTCCCGACCGAGCTCGACCCTGTGGTCCTCACACCGACGCTGGCCGCACCTCCCGACCGACGACCCGTGCTCACGGTCGGCAACGAGGCGCACGTGGTCGCGCTGCACGGATGGGGTGGACGCGTGATGGTGAAGCTCGCCAGCAGCATGCGTCGCTACGGCACCGGGCCCGAGGCGCTCGACGCGTTGCTGCGCAGCGTGAGCCACGCAGGCCTCCATGTCGAGGGGTTCGCGTTGCACCTGCCGCTCGCCGGTTCCGATGCCGATCGGGTCGCGGAGGTCGATGCGTGGATCGACAACCTCGACCCCGCGGTACCGCTGTGGCTGAGCCACCTCGCACCCGAATCTCTCGCTGCGTTGAGCGCTGCGTGGCCGCAGCGGACCTTCCGTGTGCGGGTGGGCACCGCACTCTGGCACGGCGTGCCCAAGCAACCGTTCCTGCACCTCGGCGCCGACGTACTCGACTCACGCCCCGTTGCGGCCGGCGACCTCGTGGGGTACTGGCACAGCCGTATCGATGCCGACGGAACGCTGCTGGCCATCGGCGCCGGCAGCGCGGCGGGCGTCGCCCTGCTCGACGACCCCGACCCGATGCGTCGCAGCCCGTTCCATTTCGCCCGGCACCGATTGCCGTTGGTGGAGCGGCCGCACATGCACACGTCGCTCGTGCTGGTGCCGCACGGCCAGCCGTGCCCCGCTGTGGGCGATCTCGTCGACGTGCAGCGACCGCTCATCAGCACCCAGGTCGACGAAGTGCGGTGGGAGTGACCGAGCGCGCCGACGCCCGCGGCCCCGACGGCACTGGCCGCATCATCGACCTCGACGTCACCCGTGCCGTCGCCCTCATCGGCGTGTGCCTCATGAACTACTACGGGTATCTCGTCATCCGCGGGTCGGTGCGTGGATCCGGATTCTGGGGCCGACTGTTCGACCCGTGGACCGGTCCGCTCGCCACCCGGTTCGCCGCCACGTTCGTCACGGTCGCGGGCATGGGCATCGCGCTGATGGCGCGCCGCTCCCTCGCCGCAGCCGACCCCTCCGCCATCCGCAGGGTGCGGTGGGTGCTGGTGCGTCGTGGCGTGCTCCTCTACCTGTTCGGCTACGTCTTCAATTGGGTGTGGCCCGGCACCATCCTGTTCTTCTACGGCGCGTTCTTCGTGGCGGGCGCCCTGCTGTTCACGCTGCGCGACCGGTGGCTCGTGATGATCGGAGCCGGAGCAGCGGTAGCGGGTGCATGCCTGCAGTGGTGGGCCGACGCTCGTCGCGCTGCCGGACACGACCCCACGTGGCTCACCCGACCCGACGCGGGCGCGACACGTTCACCGTGGGACCTTGTCGTCGACACGTTCGTCCGCGGCACCCACCCGCTGCTGCCCTGGCTGCTCTTCCTCTGCGCCGGCATCGTGCTCGGGCGACGACTGCCGTTCGACGCGATGCTGCGCGTACGACTCGTGTTCTTCGGCGTGCTCTGCACCTCGGCCGGCTACATGCTGCATGCCACGGGGCCGTGGGCGCACCGAACAGCATCACTGGTACCCAGCGAGCGCGGCATCCTCTACTCGCTCACCACCGTCGGCATCGCCGTGACCGCCGTTGCTGCCATCGGCGGCATCGCCAGTGCTCGTGCCGACGGCACCTTCACACGCATGCTCGCCGACACCGGCCGGTTCACGCTCACCGCGTACGTGTTCCACGCGATGGTGTTCCTGTTGCTGATCGACCGGCTCGGTTGGCCGGCATCGGGGGCAGGCCACGACGGACTCAACACCGCACTCGTGCTGGCGGTGGCGTACTGGGGCACGGCGATCACCATTGCGAGCCTCTGGCTCACACGTTGGCCACTCGGTCCACTGGAGTGGTTCTACCGACGGTTCAGCGACGGCGGCTGAAACAGCTGACGGCCGACACCGCCACCGAGAGGGCTCAGAGCACGTCGCGGAAGGTGTCGCACGTGGTGGGGTCGATGGTGTTGAACCCCTTCAGGAACCAGGTGCGGCGCTGCTCGGCGGAACCGTGCGTCCACGACTCGGGGTCGATCCGGCCCTGGGTCTTCTGCTGGATCCGGTCGTCGCCCACGCCCTCGGCGGCCTTGATGGCCTCCTGGATCTCGTTCGGGCTGTCGAGCAGATTGCGCCGATTCGCATCGCCCACCCACACGCCCGCGTAGCAGTCGGCCT
>CAZQPJ010000026.1:5122-14573 GCA_964595105.1 uncultured Bifidobacterium sp. | reverse complement strand
AGCCCTGCAGGTACTGCTGCTGGTCGATGGTGAAGGCGATCTCGCCGGCCTCGATCGCGTCGAGGAGGTCGGTCGAGAGGTCGACTGCACCGATCATGATGTCGCGGCCGAGTTCCTTCACGGCGTCGCGGGTGAGCACGGCACCGATGGGGCCGGTGGCGAAGACGGCGTCGATGGCCGGGTCGGCATCGAGAGCGGCCTTGATTTCGCTCTGCGAGGTGGTGGGATCAGCGTCACCCGAGGTGGTGATCTTCACGACTTCGCCGCCGAAGGTCTCCTCGGCGCCGTTGCAACGGGCCTCGAGGCCGACGTTCGACTGTTCCTGCATGACGCAGAGCAGCTTCTTCTTGCCAGCAGCCTTGAACTTCTCACCGGCGCCGTTACCGGCGACGGTCTCGTCCTGGCCGACGTGGGTGATCGCACCCAGGTCCTTGAACAGGTCCGAGCCCGAGTTCATCGTGATGACGGGGATACCGGCAGCGACGGCAGCCTTCACCGAGGCCTCGAGGGCGCCCGGATCGGCCAGCGACACGGCGATACCGTCGACGCCCGCGGCAACCGCGTCGTCGATCATCTTCGCCTGAGCAGCGCCGTCGTTGTTGGCGCCCTGGTACTGCACGGTGATGCCGAGGTCGGCACCGGCCGCCTCTGCGCCCTTCTGGGCCACCGACCAGAACACGCCACCATCGCCGTGGGTGATGACGGCGATGGTCACGTCCTCGCCCTCGGTCACATCGACGCTGTCGCTGGTGACGGGCTCGGTCGGAGCGGTGGTCTCACCGGTGGCAGCGGTGGTCTCGGCGGGCTTCGCCGAGGTCTCGCTGGTCTTGCTGTCGCTGCACGACACCGCGAACACGGCCAGAGCCGCGAGCGGAGCCAGCAGATAACGGCTCTTCTTCATTCAGTTTCCCCCTCTAGGAGTGTTGTGGTTGTGCCGGGCGGGCCGGCGGGTTTCAACTGGCTGCAACGGGTGCATCCAGCGACTTCAGGTAGTCGAGGCTCACGCGAATCTCGACCACCGGGCCCTCACCGATGGGGGGTTCCCCTGAGGTGAGGGCTACATCTTGCTCCAAGACGAACCATCCCGTGAACGCGGCGGCATCGATTGCCTCGATGACGGCGGCGATGGGAACGTCACCCTTCCCCGCAGCGGGGAAGAGGCCGGCCGAAGTGGCGGCCATCAGATCGAACTCTCCGGCCCGCATGCGCGCAGCCACCGACGCATTCACGTCCTTGATGTGCACGAGGCCCACCCGGGCGGAGTGCTCGCGGGCAATGGCCACCGGGTCGGCGCCACCGATGAAGAGGTGGCCGGTGTCGAGGCAGAACCGGACCGTGCTGTCGGCCAGGAAACGGTGGAACTCCGCAGCCGTCTCGATGAGGGTGTTCACGTGCGGATGCACGACCTGGGTGAGACCGTGATCCACGCAGATGCGCTCGACGATGTCGAGGCCCTCCACCAGCGTGGCCCACTGATGGTCGTCGAGGTCGAGGTGCTGCCAGACCTCGTGGCTCGACACCGCAGCGCTGACGAAGCAGGTGCCGCCGCCTTCTGCCAGCGTGCGCGCCGCCGTGAGCGCATCGGCCTCGAGCTCGGCGCGACGGTCGGCGCGGTGGAGCACGAGCGGGACGAAACCGCCCACGAGTTCGAGCCCATGGTCGACCAGCATCGAACGCAACGCAGCCGCGTCGGTGGGCAACCAACCGAGGGCGCCGAGTTCGGTGGCCTTGATGCCCAGATCGCGCATTTCGCCCAGCACTCGCTCCGGCGACATCTGCAGGCCCCAGCCCGGCGCCTCGCAGATTCCCCACGAGATCGGCGCCGCGGCCACACGATCGAAGTTCACGAAAGACCCTCCAGAGGGTGCGCACGAGCTCGGCAGCCACCTCCGAGCGAATGGAATAAGTTTATACACTGAACAAACTAAGTTGTAAAGCACCGTTCATCCGATGTTCGCCGACTGTCCCCCGATCGGCCGCGGACCGACGGTCAGCGTGCGGCGATCGAGGTCGGGTCGCTGAGCACCTTGTCGATGACGGCCATCGCCCCGCCCCGTGCGCCGGCCGTGAAACCGAGCGACGTCGACACCACCCGACAACTGGCGACCGACTCCGGCAGCACGTTGGCGTGCACCGCCTTCATCGCCGATGGCATCACCCACGTCGAGATCGATGGAAGGAAACCGGCCAGCACCACCACTTCCGGGTTGCATGCGTCGATGACGTTGGCGAGTCCGAGGCCGAGCCACCGACCGAACGTCCGCAAACCCGCGAGGGCGACCCGGTCGCCGGCACGAGCCCGATCGACGACGAACTGCACCTTCTGCTCGGGCCCCCGGCGCGTGTCGGCCAGCAACCCGTCGGCGAGGTCGGGAACCGTCGTCTGGAGCAACGCACGGAGACCGATGAGGGTTTCCCAGCACCCACGACTGCCACACGCGCACGGCAGTCCGTCGGCCTTCACGGTGGTGTGCCCGAACTCCCCCGCTGCGCCGGACGCCCCGCGGAAGAGGCCTCCGTCGAGCACCACACCGGCGCCGACGCCGCTGACGGCGAGGAGGTACACCAGGTGACGGACGCCGGCCATCGGCGGTGTGCGCAGCTCGGCAACGGCACCGAGGTTGGCCTCGTTGTCGACCACGATCGGAAGGTCGGCACCGAGGCGAGCCGACAGACGGTCTCGCAGGGGCACGTTGTTCCAGCCGAGATTGGGCGCACGCACCACGAGGCCACGACCGACGTCGGCAATACCCGGGACAGCGACGGCGAGGCCCGCCACGCGTCCGCCCTCGGCCTCCACCCGTCGCGTGGCGACACGGATCTCCTCGACCATGCGCGAGAGCAGCGAATCGACTTCGGTCGACCCGCCCAGGACGCGACGCCGTTGATGCACCACTCGACCGGCAAGATCGAGCGCCACCACGTACATGGCACCGAGGTCGATCTCGATACCGACGGCCACCACCTTGCTGCCGTCCGGCTCCAGGATGGTGGCTGGCCGACCCATGCGCTGGGCATCGGCCTGCCCCACCTCCTTCACGAGACCACGACGGATGAGTTCGTCGACCAACGACGACACGGTCGCCCGCGTGAGACCGGTGTCGGCAGCGACGCTGGCGCGGCTGTGCACACCGGCGGTCGACAGTTGCCGCAGCACCAGCGACAGATTGTGCCGACGAACGTCGAGGCGGTCGACGGACTGGCCGAGTTCGTTCACGCCGCGCACTGTAGCGAGGGCCTCCGGCCGTGGCTACGGTGGTCGGGTCATGCACACCACCGCGCAGGCACGTTCACGGCAGGGTGGGCTCGCCGCGCTCGGGCTCTCGTTCGTCGCCCTGGCGGGCGTGTCGTGCGGTGGCGAGCCGAGCCTCGCGAGCCGTGCGATCTCGGCCGCAGTTCGGGTGGAGGCGGAAGGTTGCCAAACACGCCCGTCGATCGGAGGCGGCTCGTTCGTCGACCCCACCCACGTCCTCACGGTGGCCCACGTGGTGGCCGGCAGCACCGACATCGACGTGGTGCTGTCGAACGGGGAGGAAGCCGATGGGCAGGTGGTGGCCATCGACCGCAAGAAGGACCTCGCTGTCCTGAGCGTCGACACCACCGGCACCCCGCTCCCCCTCGGTTTCATGCGACCCGGCGCCGAAGGCGTGTTCGTCGTGTGGCGCGACGATGAGCCCGTGGCGCTGCCCTTCACGGCGCGCTCGTTCGTCGACATCAACGCGTCCGACATCGACCACGACGGGCCCGGCCTGCGCCGCGGCTATCAGATCGAGGCCACGGTGGCGAAGGGCGACTCCGGAAGCGTGCTGGTGCACGATGGCCTCGCCGTGGCCGTGGTGTTCGCCCGCAGCACCAGCGCCGAGCAGCGCGCGTGGGCGACGGATGCGCTCGAGGCCAAGCAACTCGTTGCCGACGCCGGCGTCGATCCGGTCGACACCGGCGACTGCCCGAAGGGCTGAGGGCGACGCCGACGGGCGTCGATCAGTGGAGTTCGGCGAGCAACGCGGCACCGACGGCGCCGGCGTGTTGACCCAGTTGGGCGAACGACAGCCGCGGATGCGGACGAAGGTCGGGGGCGTAGAGATACTCGGTGAACCAGTGCTGGATCGGTGCGAGGTACAGGTCGGAGGAAGCGGCGAGCCCACCACCGAGCACGAACGAGTGAGGGTCGAGCACGTTGGTGAGGTTCACGAGGCCGAGCGCCACCCACCGACCGAAGTTGTTGATGACCTCCAACGCCTCCGGGTCACCTTCGCGCGCCGCGGTCTGCACGTCCTCGCCGCGCACGTTGTCGGCGTCACCGCCGGCGAGTTCCACCACTCGCCGCAGGCGCTTGCCGATTGCCGCCTCGCGCGCCAGCCGGGCGAGACCTGACCCGGATGCATAGCGCTCCCAGCAGCCACGCCGCCCACACGGGCAGAACGGACCATCAGGATCGATCACCATGTGGCCGATCTCGCCGGCGAAACCGTTCGTGCCACGGGTGAGCCGGCCACTGGTGACGATGCCGCCACCGATACCGGTGCCGAGTGTGACCATCACGAAGTCGTCGACACCCACGGCGGCACCGACCTTCCATTCCGCCGCAGCCGCACAGGTGGCGTCGTTGTCGACGTGGACCACGTGACCGAGCTCGGCGCCGAGCAATGCCCCGACACGGAAGTTGCTGATGTCGACCAGGTTCGGGGCTGCCGAGAGCACACCGTCACGCGTCACGAGGCCGGGCACACCGACCCCCAACGAGTCGTACGGACCGAGCTCGCGGGCGATGGCCGCGAGCGTGGCGATGATGGCATCGGGGCCCTTCGGGGTCGGCAGCCGGTACTCGGCGACCATGGCTCCGCTGGGGTCGAGCACCACGCCGAGACACTTCGTGCCGCCGACGTCGATACCGACGCGTCGTCCGGTGGTCATGCTTCGGCGCGAGCCTTGAGCTCGCGCACGGTGTTGAGGATGCGCACCTCGGCGCGACGCTTCACGAAGCCGGGCAGCGGCACCACCAAGTCGATGACGAGGTCGTAGCGCACCTCGGTGCCGCCGTCGGCCGTGTCAGCGAAGTGATAGGCACCGTCGATGGTGCGCATGATGTCGCCGCGCACCATCCGCCACGACAGCGCGGCCGGGGCCTGCGAATAGTCGTACGCCAGGGTGTAGTGCGTGCTGCGGCCCAGGGCCGAGGCCCGGAACTCGACCTCCGCCGGACGGCCCTGCTCGTCGCGGGAGCGCACCACGACGTCCTTGACGTCCTTGGCCCACTCGGGATACCGCTCGAAGTCGGCGGCAATGGCCCACACCCGGTCGGGTGCGGCCGCGATGGTGGTGGTCTGCGACGCCTTCTCAGCCATGGGTCTAGTTCTACTCGTTCCTCGGGCCCGGCTTGGTGGTTTTCACCCGCGGCCCGTACGAACCGTACCGCGCCGCCCATGCCCCGTTCATGCCAATGCCGAACATCGGCACGAGCGTGCCGAACGCAAGGGCGTTGAGGTCGTTCTTGCCGAGCCCCACCACGCCGACGATGGCACCGGCGAGAGCGATGACCACCTGCACGATCAACGCTGCCGACATCCGCCGCTTCACCTGTGGCGGGGCCGTGCCGCCGGTGAGGAGGAACAGGTTCGCCACGCCGACTTCCTCGGTGCGCGACCGTTCGAGTGCCGCTGCATAGGCCCACAGCGCCGAGGCCACCCCCATCGCGAAGAGGATGAGCGACACCACGGCGATCAGCACTTGGCCGACGCGCTGCGAGCGCAGAGGAATGGCGACGCCCTCCGCCACCACGAACGCGGCAGTGCCCCAGAGGTCGAGACGCACGAGGCGACTGGTCATACCGCTCATTGTGGCAATGCGCCGAGAGAGCGACCCAACCGGTCGGCCAGCACGTCGTAGGAGAACTCGCGCACCGCTCGCTCCCGACCCAGTCGCCCCATACGCGTCCGTTCTGCCGGGTCGTCGAGAAGGCGCTCGATGGCAGCGGCCACGTCACGGGGGTCGTCGGGGTGGTCGACCACCAGACCCGTCTCGCCGTGTTCCACCGCCTCGTGCGCCCCACCGCTGCGACCGGCCACTTGCGGTACGCCGCACGCCGCCGCTTCGAGGAACACGATGCCGAACCCCTCCTGCTCCAGCCCTCCCCATCGGTTGCGGCACAGCATCGCCGACACGTCGGCACAGCCGTAGAGCAGCGGCAGGTCGTCGTGGGCCACGCGGCCGAGGAACGTGACCGGTGCTTCCAACTGCGCCGCCAGCGAGCGAAGACGGCCCTCGTCGCGCCCACCGCCGGCAATGGCGAGTCGCAGGCGAGGACGCGACTTCTTCAGGAGCGCTGCGGCACGGATTGCGGTGTCGAACCCCTTGCGCGGCACGAGACGGCTGATGCCCACCACGAGTTCGTCGGCGTCGTCGAAACCGAAATGCTGGCGCGCTGCCGAACGAGCCGCGCTGTCGAGTGGCACGAATCGCTCGGTGTCGACACCGGGCGGCACCACGGTCACAGGAAGCGATCGACCGGCAGCACGTTCGGCCTCAGCCGCCGGGTAGCCGCCGGCGGCCACCACGTGGCGGGCTCGGCGCAACACGTGCGCCAGTGTCTGTTTCGACACGGGCAACCGACCCGGCACGGTCACCTCGGCACCGTGCAGCACCACGTCGTACGGCAACGTCAGCGACGGCCCCACGAGACCCAACGGCAGCGCGGGGTCGAGCACCACGAGGTCGGCACCCACTGCGGCCGCCATGGAATTGATGCGCCTCACCATGCGCGGGTGAGGCAACAGCACCCCCTCACGGGTGCGCTCGATGTGGAACGGCTGGGCGGCATCGAACTCGGCTGCGCCTTCGTAGGGACTGGTGAGCACGGCGAACGACTCGGGCGGCAAGCGCCGCCACCATTCCCAGAGCAGCGACTGGATGCCACCGATCTTCGGCGGAAAGTCGTTGGTGACCAGGAGGTGCTTCATGCCGAGTCGATCTCGTGCTGGACATCGGGGTGCGGATCGGAGGCAGGCATCAGGTCGTGCAACCCGAGTTGACCGGCAGCCCACACGGCGTGGGCCCGCAGCACGGGGTCGTGGTGCCGAAGGTAGTCGGCCACGACCTGCCGCACCGATGCGTCGTGCCCGGCACCGGAGTTGCCGAGCACCACGAGGGCGTTCCGTCGCACCCATCTGGGATCACGGTCGGCCAGGTACCAGCGACCCCACCTGTTCATCACGTCCTCGTCGACGGCTCCCAACAGTGCCACCACGTCGATCCATGCCGCTGGGGTGGCGGCCGAGAGTCGGCCCGGCACCCGAGGCCCGAGTCGCACCGTGGGCGGGCACACCTCCTGGCAGTCGTCGCAGCCGTAGATGCGGTCGCCCACGGCACGCCGCAGGCGGAGGGGAACGATGCCCGGTTTCTGCATCACCCATGCGAGGCATTTCGTTGCGTCGATCACCCCCGGCTCCACGATGGCACCGGTGGGGCATCCGTCGATGCATCGCCGACACGCACCGCACCCGTCGGACACGGGTTCGGAAGCGACGGGCAGCGGCGCATCGGTGACCACGCAACCGAGCACGAACCAACTTCCCGCGCCGCTGACGAGGAGGTTCGCGTTCTTGCCGAACCAGCCGATACCGGCGCGGTGGGCGACCTCCCGGTCGACGATGCTGTTGTCGTCGGCGAACGGCACCGCTTTCCATCCGTCACGCCGAAGGCGACGTGTCACCTCCCACAGCGCCTCGCGCAGCGGTCCGTAATGGTCGTCCCACGCATAGCGGCCGACCCGACCCTGCACACCCTCGGGCTTCGGGACGTCATCCAACAGGTACGGGCGGGCTGCCACGAACACCGCTTTCGCGTCGCGCACCGCCTGGCTCGGGTCGGTGGAACGTTCGGGGTTCTTGAAGGTGAACTGCATCCCGTCGGCGTATCCCGCGGCGATGCGGTGCCGGATGGCGACTCGAGCACGATGCAGCACCTCGGCCGACGCGACCCCCGTGTGCCGCACCCCGAAGGAGGTGGTCAGGCCCGCAAGAACCCGCACGTACTCCGCGTCGGGAACCGGACGAGGTGGGTCAGGGGGCCTCACGATGCCGAAGCGTAGGCACCATGCCGGCTTCGGCGAGCAACTGCACCGCCCTCAGCTCGACGAATTCGAACCGGACGGTCTCGCGCGGGGCGGGCGCCAACAGGTGGGTGACGACACAGTCCGCACATGCGGCGGTGCCGTCCATGACGCAGGTGTCGCAGGAAATGGTGAGGTGAGCCATGCGGGCATCATCGACGAAGGGTGTGACAGGGATGCCGACGGTCAGCGACGAATGACTGCGAGGAAGGTGTCGCTGGACACCGGGTTGGCCCCGTCGGCCTTCACGTCGGCAATGATCGCCTTGTCGTTCGTGACCACCACCACGGGTCGCTGCGGGTCGATGGCCTTCACCTCGACCCGCACCACGTCATCGGCGGAAACGCCGCTCGGAGACCAACTCACCCGCACGAGGCGCCCTTGGCGAACGTGGCCCCCCTCCACGTCGTCCGATCCGTCGAACACGACATGGATGTTGGTACCCCTGGCCGCCGCCAGCCCCTCACAGCCCCGGACCACCTGGTCTCGCTGCTGTTCGAGCGACAGGCCCGGCCAACCGAGTTTGGCCACGTTGTAACCGTCGACCAGCACGACGGCGTTCGGCACCCGCAGCAGGAAGTCGGCGGCGGCCTCGCTGTTGCCGTACATCCCGCCCGGCACGGCAACCGGTTCGCGCCGGACGGTACGGCGCACTCGCCTCGGCGCTCCCGACACGTCACCGGTGAGCGCCAGTGCCTCCAGGAGCAGTTCGCGCAGTCGGCCCACCTCGGCCGGCGGGCCGGCCTCGGCTCGCTCCGCCAGAACGCGTTCGAGCACGGCGCGCACCTCGGCAGTCTCCGCCCTCGCCGCCTCCACCTGCTGCGTCAGTGCGGCCAGCTCATCGGCAGCGCCCTTTGCAGCGGCCTTGCGACCTGCGGCGCGGGCCTCGTCGAGTTGCCGCGTCACCCGCGCCAACGTGGCGTCGAGCGCATCGCGTTCGAGCAGCACGGCGTCGATGCGCGCCTGCGCCTCCGCCAACTGTGCCTGCACAGCTGCCACCTCGACCCGCGACCGAACCGTGGCTGCCTCTGCGGCCTCACGCCGCTTGCGCTCGGAGCGAGCCGTGCTCTCGCCGACGGTGGCCACCACGCCAGCGCCCGCGGCATCGACCAACGCCAACGCGGTATCGAGCCATCCCTCCGGACGGACCAGCCACAGTCGGCCCACCTCGTCCACCAACTCGGCGACCGCCACCGTGCCGAGGAGCGCCCGGAAGTCGGCGTCGCTCTCGAGCGCGGCCCGCACCTTCGGCAGCGCCGCGGTGGGAAGGCTGGGTGACTTGAGGAACGGCTTCAAACCCACCGGCACCGGCAGTCGCTGCTGACGTTTCGTCCCCTCTGCAGC
>CAZQPJ010000026.1:0-5022 GCA_964595105.1 uncultured Bifidobacterium sp. | reverse complement strand
GAGGCTAACCCACGCTCCACCGAACACCAGTTCTTGACGGCGAACAGGTGTTCGTGGTCAACTGCTCCCCGTGCAGCGCTCGTTCGACGACCTCGGTGTTCCGCTCGCCGACGTCGAGTTCTGCGTCCTCGACATCGAAACCACGGGCAGCGACCGAGGCGCCGACTGCATCACCGAGATCGGCGTGGTGAAGGTACGCGCCGGCGAGCACCTGGGTTCTCTCTCCACCCTGGTCAACCCCGGCACCGTCATTCCGCCATCCATCACCGTGCTCACGGGCATCACCCAGCAGATGGTGGCCACGGCGCCACGTATCGAGGCCGTGCTCCCCACCCTGCAGGAATTTGTCGGCGACGCAGTGATCGTCGGTCACAACGTGGGCTTCGACATGGGGTTCATCAACACGGCACTCCGGCGCAGCGGGCGCGAACCGTTCACCAACACCATCGTCGACACGCTGCCGTTGGCACGTCGCCTCGTACGCGACGAAGTGCCCGACTGCAAGCTCGGCACCCTCGCACAACGATTCCGCCTCGGCCATCGGCCCACCCACCGGGCACTCGACGATGCCCTCGCCACCACCGAACTCCTGCACCTGCTCCTCGAACGGGCGGCCGGCCTCGGGGTGCTGGGCCTCGACGACCTCGTGGCGCTGCCCTCCATGGGCGGGCACCCCCAGGCAGGCAAGCTGAAACTCACCGACCAGTTGCCACGCCGGCCGGGGGTCTACCGGTTCCTCGACGCTCAGGGCCGCGTGCTCTACGTGGGGAAGGCCACCAACCTCCGGCAGCGGGTGCGCAGTTACTTCTCGAGCGACGACCGCCGCAAGGTGGGCGGCCTGCTTCGCGAGACGCAACGGCTGGCCCACACGGTGATGCCCGACCCGCTCAGCGCCGAGGTGCTCGAACTGCGATACCTGCACCGTCTTGCGCCGCGCTACAACCGCGTGGGAACCACGTGGCAGAAGTACTGCTACGTCCGACTCACCACCAACGAGGCCTGGCCGCGACTGGTCATCACCAACGAGCCTGCGGCAACCGGTCTGCACATCGGCCCGCTCGGTTCACGAGCGATGGCGCAGGCAGTCATCGAGGCGGTGCACACCGCGCTCCCCCTCCGCCGCTGCGCCGGGCGGGTGGGACCGCGTACCCGACCGAAGCCGACGCCGTGCAGTGGCGCGGTGCTCGGCGTGGCGATGTGTCCCTGCACAGGCTCCATCGACGAAGCCGCGTACTGGCGAGTGGTGGCCAAGGCCGTCGCAGCGTGCACCACCGAGCCGAGCATCGTGCTCGACCCGTTGTGGCAGCGCGTCGAAATGCTCGCCGGTGCACAGCGGTACGAGGAAGCCGCCCTCACCCGCGACCGCGCACAGGCGTTCGCATCCGCCATCGAGCGGCAGCGCCTCACCGACCAGTTGCGTGGTGCCGGCGATGTGGGCATCCGACTGCACGACACCGAGTACCACATCCGCGACGGGGTTCTCATCGACGTGTGCGAGCGAGGCCAGCTGCCGGTGGGCCTCGAACTCGGCCCACCCGACTCCGAGCCCGCCCCCGCCCCGCTGCCACGCCACGCCGCCGACGAGGTGCTGTGCCTCGCCCGCGCCATCGAACGCGCCAGTCACCACGCTCGTCTCCTGTGGTGCACTGGCGAATGGACGTTGCCATCCCGTCGAGTACCGCACGTCACCCGGCTTCAGTCGAGCGATGCGCCTTCCACCACTGCGCCTGCGTGGTCGATTCGCAGCACTTTGGTATGACCATCGGCGGGGAGGGCGGCGGCGATGGTCTCCGCCTCGTCCACTGCGCACATCACGGCCACGGTGGGCCCCGAACCGCTGAGCCACGCTGCCCACGCACCTGCATCCAGCGCCATCTCGAGCGCCGTCCGTGAAGGCACCGCGGCAGCAAGACGGATGTCCTGGTGAATCCGGTCCTGCGTCGCGTCGCGGAGCACACCCACTTCACCGGCGGCCAGCGCGGCCACCAGCAGGGCGGTGCGACCGAGATTGAACACCACGTCGTCGAGCGGCACCTGCGCCGGAAGTCGCCCTCTCGACTCGTCGGTCGACGTGGTGAACGACGGCACCCACATCACCATCGCCGGGTCGAAACTCATCGGCACGCGCACGGCATGCCCTGCGGCAGTCGCAACAACGCCACCGTGGAGCGACGCCGCCACGTTGTCGGCATGGCCCTCGAGTTCGGTGGCGAGCGCCAGCAGGAGCGGCAGCGCTGCACTCAGGGAATCGGGGTCGTCGCCGTGGCGCTGCGCGTGCGCCGCCACCAGCCCACCCACTCGGACGGCGCCGCTGAAGCCCATGCCGCGGCCCACGGGAATGGGTGACCTCACCCACAGGTCGCCCTCGCCACCGTGTCGGCGGAAGGCGACCATCGCCGGGTGACGATCGGTGGCCGACTGCGCCCCGTCGGGTGCCTCGCCGAGCCCCACCTCGGCGTGCAACGACAACGCCATTCCCAAGGTGTCGAACCCCGGACCCAGATTCGCCGACGATGCCGGCACACGCACCTGCATCAGTGGCCGAACTCCTCGGCCGACCGCTGCGACACCTCGACGAAACGCGCCAGCGTGTGGGCGGCGCGCCCCGAGTCGATGGACTCGGCGGCCAGATGCACGCCTTCCGGCAGACCATCGGCCACCCCGGCGACCACCAGCGCCGCTGCCGCGTTCAACACGACGATGTCGCGGTGGGCACCGTGCTCGCCGCCCATCACCCGTCGCACGAACTCGGCGTTCACGTCGGGCGTGTCGCCGCGCAGCTCGTCGGGCACCGCAGGGGCCAACCCGAGCGACACCGGATCCACCGTGAACGTACGGACGGCTCCGTCCTCCAATGCCAGCACCGTGGAGGTGCCAGTGGTGGTGAGTTCGTCGAGACCGTTGCCGTGCACCACCCATGCGGTCTGCGAACCGTGCAACCGCAACGAGGCCAACATGCGCTCGGCCACGTGCGGGTTGGCGACTCCGATCAACTGGCGGCGAACTCGGCCGGGGTTGGCCATCGGCCCCAGCAGGTTGAACACCGTGGGGATGCCGATCTCCCGCCGACTCGGTGCCGCGAAGCGGAACGCCGGGTGGTAGCGGGGCGCGAGGCAGAAGCCGATGCCGGCTTCCTCGACGCACCGACGAACACCCTCCGGCGAAAGCTCCGCGGCCACGCCGAGTGCCTCGAGCACGTCAGCCGTGCCGCACTTCGAACTCGCCGCCCTCGCCCCGTGCTTGCACACCGGCACACCTGCACCGGCCGTGACAATTGCAGCCATGGTGCTGACGTTGATGCTGTGACTGCGATCGCCGCCGGTACCGACCACGTCGACGGCACGATTTCGCAGCGACTCGTCGAGGGGCACGAGAGTGCAGGCATCGAGCACGGCGTCGAGCAGCGCCGAGATCTCCTCGGGTGTCTCGCCCTTGGCTCGCAGCGCGACGACGAAGCCGATCAACTGGGCGGCGGTGGCCTCGCCGGCCAGGATGGTGGCCATGGCCCCTCGGGCCTGCTCGGCGGGCAGGTCACGCCCTTCGAGGAGGTCGGTGAGGATGGCGGGCCAGCCGCCCCACTGGTCGATTGCGGTCATCAGGACAGGCTAGGCGGAGCGACGCCGCTGGCGGATCATCCGCCGGCGCTCGCGCTCGGTGGCGCCACCCCACACGCCGGCCTTCTCGCGCACTTGCAACGCGTACTCCAGACAGGCGACCCGCACGCCGCATTCGGCGCAGATGCCCTTCGCCTCGATCGCTTCGTCGTCATCGTCGGGATAGAAGATGCTGGGCTCGAGGCCCCTGCATGCGCCCAATTCCCGCCACTGAATCTCTTTGGCCGACACCTTCGCCGATCCCCCATGTGCTGCGACTCGCCGGTTTCCCGGTTGCGGGCAGAATCTACGACCGTCAGCGGCCGCGCGCCAGAGGCAATTTTCGACCGGATGCGTCGGAAATGGACCTACGACCCAGGGAGGAGGTCGCCGCGCAATTCGGCCAATGTGAACGGGGCCAGTTCGATGACCTCGAGGTAATCGGGGTGGTCGATCGCCAACTGGGTGCCCTCCGTGAAGGCCTCGACCTGCTCCGGCGTGAAGCGGAACTCGACGAAGTGCACCGCAGCGGTCACGTGCTCACGGGTGAGTTGACTGGCATGCGCGGCCTCCGCGACGCACCGAACCTCGCTGCCATCGGTGAGGCGGAACACGATGCTCCGCTCGATGCCCACCAGTTTCGTGAGCCATTCGCGCATCTGGTCGTCGTTGGTGAGCTCGATGAAGAGCGTGGCGCACAGTTGGCCGGGCTCGGGAATCATCGGGTTGTAGACGTCGAGCTCCTCCTGGATGCCCTCGTCGGTGAGGATGCGCTCCACCCGGGCCATCTCCTGCACCTGCCAGCGCATGGTGTCGCGGTTCTCGAACACCAGCGTCACGATGGTGCCGAGGTGCACCCGGCGACGCCGCTTCAACTCGATCACCTCGGCGCGGAACGACTCGCGAACGCGCTCGTACGCACGGGCATCGAGGATGTCGTCGACGGAGAGTTTGCGGTTCGACACGGACGTGCTCATGAACGCTCGCCTTCCTCGGGAATGCCGTAGGCACGGGCCACCAACTGGAGTGGGTGCATCGGCACTTCACCCGTCTGCTCGGTGATGGCCGTGTTGGCGAGGTGGCAGTCACCGGCAACCACGTCACCGTCGGCACGACGGATCTCGTCGGCGAGCTTGCCGGCGATCGGCACACTGATGTCGGCGTTCTCGGCACGGAGTCCCCACATGCCGTCGATCCCGCTGCACTGCTGCACCAACTTCACCTTCGCGCCCGTCAGCTTGATGAGGTCGCGACTCTTCAGGCCGATGTTCTGCGCCTTGAGGTGGCAGGGCGTGTGATAGGTGACGGTGGCGGGCACGAATCCGTCGAACTCGGTGTCGAGCGTCGACCCCTCGGTCTTGTGCACCTTCATCAGGTACTCCGCTGCGTCGTAGGTGTGCTCGGCTACGAGCTTGGCGTCGTCGCCGCC
>CAZQPJ010000025.1:13393-14707 GCA_964595105.1 uncultured Bifidobacterium sp. | reverse complement strand
CACCACGCCCGGTTGCGCATGGTGCTGGACACCCTGCAGGTGCGCCAGGGCCCGCAACTGCTCGGGGGTGATCTCCGCGCCGGCGGAGGGCAGGGTCAGCACCTTCGCGCCCAGCGACCTCTCGGGAGCGCCCGTCTCGTCGACGGCGATGTGTGCCCACTCGCTGCACACCACGCAGTCGCCCGGTAGGAGCATGGTGCCGAGCGCCATCACGTTGGCTCCCGTGCCGTTCCACGTGAGGAAGGTCTCGACCGGTCGTCCGAACAGGTCGCGCATTCTCTCGGCCGTCTCGGCCGTCCAGCGATCGCTGCCGTACGCGAGCGCGTGGCCCTCGTTCGCCTCCACGATCGCCGCCAACACTGCCGGGTGCGCGCCGGCAGCGTTGTCGCTCGCGAACGCGCACGTGGGTGCGGGCGGCATCGTGGTGAGGCGTTCGAGCGGAGTGTTCATCGCCGCACAGTCTGCCGCGCCGCCAGGGTTACGCACCGAAACGAGTGGTGATCACCCTGCCAGTTCTGTCAGTGGCGCTGGGTGACAGGTCGCACACCGCCATGGCACGCTGGATCCATCGATCGAAGCCATCCCAGCGCGGCTGGTACGGCGACCGCCCATGGACAGCCCGATCGTTGTCGACCACCAGGAGGTCGCCCGGCTGGAGGACCAGGCCCGTGTGATGGCGTTCCACCGCTGCGGCGAGGTCGCGGAGTGCGCGCTCGGCTTCGTCATCGATGCCCACCATCAGATCGGCATCGAACACCATCGACGGGTTGCTGCGGTGTCCGAACAGAATCGACACCGGCGCGCCGAGCACATTTGCGCGACCGTGCAGGTAGCTCTCGTCGACTGCGGTTCGGAAACGAGGTTCGAAGAGGGTGTCGACCACCTCGGGTGAGAGGAGTGGCAGCACCTCGGTGATCGAAGCCAGCGTGGTGCGGGCGCTGTCGTCGCCGCGAAGGCACAGCAGCAGGAGGTAACGCGGACGGAACGGGTGGAAGGCTGCCTCCGTGTGGAACATGAGGGTCACCTTCGACGAAGTGCTCACCTGCCGGTCGGCGTGGTGACGCGTCGGCACGAGGTTCTGCACCAGGTCTCCTCCGTGCTCGGGCAGATAGCCGATCGGTTGCCCGAGGCGGCGGGCGATGGCCAACAGCACGAACTCGCTCACCATGTCCTTGTCGACCTTCTCGGTGGGAGACGCAGGGGTGTGGGGGAGTGACCCCACCGGAAGTCCGCGCAACACGATCGCTCCGGTGGTGGGCGGCGTGTCGGAGAAGTCGAGTAGGGCGTCGTGCAGTTCGGCCGGCATTGTGCGCG
>CAZQPJ010000025.1:11898-13293 GCA_964595105.1 uncultured Bifidobacterium sp. | reverse complement strand
GTCGGATCGCTCACAACGGTGCCTCCCTGACACCCGCGGAGCGAAAGGTGGCAGGCGTGCTGCTGGCCGACCCCCAGGCGGTCGCCTATTCCACCGTGTCGGCAGTTGCCGTTGCTGCCGGCACCGGTGCAGCGTCGGTGGTGCGGCTTGCCAACAAACTCGGTTTCGATGGCTTCAGCGCCCTCCAAGCGGCAGCACGGGCGGAACTGTCGGCCCGCCTGCGCCCGGCGGCAACTCGTATTCGGGAGGGAGCCAGGTCGCCGGAACTCGACCGACACCTCGAGACCGAAGTGCTGAATCTCTCCGAGACGCTGCGGAACGTCGACGCCGGAACGGTCGCCGAGTCGGTGAAGCGGTTGTCGTCGGCGCGAGGGCACGTGTACGTCGTGTCCGGCGAGGCATCGAGGGGAGTGGCGCAGCAATTCGTGCACGACCTCGGCTCGCTGCGTCCCGGTGTGTCGACCATCGATGGCAACGAGGTAGCCGTGCGTAGAGACCTCACGGCGGTCACCTCGGCAGATGTCGTCGTGTCGATCGACCTCCACCGGTACGACCGGTGGGTGGTCGACGCCTTCCACACTGCCGTCTCGGCCGGAGCCTGGGGGATTGCGGTCACCGACAGCGTGCTGTCGCCCCTCGCGCAGATCGCAGCGGCCACTTTGGTGGTCCACGCGGAGTCCGTCGGACCCTTCGACAGTCACGTGGGCACGCTTGCGCTGCTCAACTTCCTCGTCACGAGTGTCGCGGGTACCACCAGACGAGCGGCCGCCGAACGACTCGAGCGCGCCGAGGCGGCATGGCGAGCCGGGGATACCCTCATCGAAGGTTGATGCGTTCGTAGTATTTCGTCATGACGAAAAGCGCCGAAGCCGATGAGAGCGGGCCATCGAGGTGCAAGTGGTGCCGGCGAGTGCTGCCGGCACAGCGCCGAGGACGTCCCCGGGTGTTCTGTTCGCAGGCATGCCGCCAATGGCACTGGGTTGGCCAGCAGCGAGCACGAGAACTGAAGTTGAGCGACGACGAGTTGATCGTGGCGACTGCCGAACTGGATGCGTTGCACGACCAGTTGTACGTGTTGGCGTGTGCGGTGGAGGACGCCGAACGAGACCTGGCCGGGCTCGGTGGATCGCCGAGCGCTGCGGAACTGCGGGAGACGCTCGACTGGCTGTTGGAGGCGGCGCGTCCGTTGAGGGACCGCGAACTCGGTCGATCCTGATTCGGCCACAACGCCCATAATCATCGTTATGTCAGATACGGGGACGGCGAACCGCAGGCCAGGGCGCTGCGACTCTCAGCGGGCGCTTCCCTTCTTGGCGCTGCTCTTCTTTGCCGGTGTGGCCTTCTTCGCCGGTGCTGCCTTCTTCGTGGCCGCCTTCTTCGTGGCCGCCTTCTTCG
>CAZQPJ010000025.1:0-11798 GCA_964595105.1 uncultured Bifidobacterium sp. | reverse complement strand
GCCCATCACATCGAGGTCGGCGCCCACGTCGGCAAGTCGATCGCCGAGGCCACGCACCTTGCGACCCACCACGTCGAGGTTGTCGGCCACGTCGCCGATCGCTCCGAGGCTTTCGCCCATGGTCTTCCCCATGTCGCCGATGAACGGGAGGTTGCGGAGCATCTTGCCCGCACCCTCCAGTGCCTGCAGCACCGCCTTGAGCTGGTGTTTCGACTCCTCGAGCACATCCGCAGCGTGCCCTGCAAAGGTGCGCACATCGCCCGACAGGGCCCCACTCGCACGGCGTGCCACCTCACCCGCCGACCGCATCTGCGACCCAGCCTCCGCAAGCAGGACGGGAAGATCGCGAGCCAGACGCTGCAACTCGTCGCGGTGCTCCCACACGGTGTCGACCAGTTGCGCCACCTTGGCCTGATCGGGCGTCCCTGTCACCTTTGCCACGTGGGCTCCTCTCTGTCGGTGCAGCGAGTCTGCCACGCCGTTCCCGTTCGTCACGGGGCGAGCTCGACCTTCCTCCGGGCCACGAATGCCTCGAGCTCCTCATCGATGGCCGGATCCAACGTTGGCTCCTCGTACTCGTCGAGCAACTTCTTCCACAGGAGATGAGCACGGGCTGTGGTGTCGACGGAGCCGCTCTCGACCCACGTCTCGAAGTTGCGCCAATCGCTCAGCAGCGGCGTGTAGAACGCTGTCTCGTACCTGCTCATGGTGTGTGGCGAGGCGAAGAAATGCCCTCCGGGCCCCACTGCGTCGATGGCCTCCAGGGCGATCGACTCGTCCGACACGTCGATGGGTGCCAACCACTCGGCCACCATTTGCAGCATCTCGGCATCGATCACCAGCTTCTCGAACGACGCCGTCAGGCCTCCTTCGAGCCATCCGGCGGCGTGGTTCACCAGATTCGCCCCTCCCATCACGGCACCCCACAGCGACATCGCGCTCTCGTAAACCGCCTGCGCATCGACTGCGTTCGATGCGGTGGTGTTGGATGAACGGAACGGCAGGCCGTAGCGCCGGGCCAACTGGCCGCTGGCCTGTGCCGCCTTCGTGTACTCCGGCGTCCCGAATGCCGGGCTGCCGCTGCGCATGTCGACGTTCGAGGTGAAGGAGCCGTACATCACGGGCGCTCCTGGGCGGACGAGCTGGGTCAATGTGACCGCAGCGAGCACCTCGGCATTCTGGAGGACCAGAGCGCCCGCGATGGTGGCAGGGGCCATCGCGCCGGCGAGCGTGAATGGGGTGACGCACACCACCTGACCTGCGGTGGCGTACTCGATGAGGCCCTCGGACATGGGCCCGTCGAGCGTGAGAGGCGTGTTCGTGTTGATGATGGTCAACACTGCCGGGTTCGCTGCAAGCCCGTCTCGGTCGGTGCCGAGGGCGATGGCGGCCATGTCGATGGAGTCGGCGGCGCGTTCCCGACCGAGCGCCACGCCTTGCCACGTCTTGTCGAGCAACCGTGCCTGACCGAGCAGCAGGTCGAGGTGACGAGTGTCGGCAGGCAGGTCCATCGCCTCCAGTGGCCCGCCACCTTCCTGGTGCACCACGTTGAGGCTCTGGACGACGCGGAGGAAATCGTGCTGCTCGGCGAGTGTGCCGGCGCGACGGCCGCCGTGGAGGTCGGAGACGAACGCGGGCCCTCCCACCGAGGTGAACACGACATGGTCACCACCGATGACCAGCGACTTCTCCGGGTTTCGGGCCTGGAGTGTGAACTCCGAGGGTGCCGTGGAAATGGCCGCCACCACCATTTCCGGGTCGAAGCGAACGCGGTCGTCATCGACGCGGCACCCGTGACGGGCATAGATCGAGCGGGCTGTGGCGTCGAGGACACGCATTCCGGTGTCGGCAAGGAGGCGCAGCGACGACTGGTGGAGGTGTTCGACGTGGTCGCTCGACAGTGGGCACACCGGCGCATACGGGTTGCGAACACGTCGCCACGGTTGCTGCGAGGTGCCGCCGACCGTACGTCGCATTCGCGCTCTGTTGGTGCGACTCATCGGCGCATCGTAGCCCTGCGCCGCGCTCCATCGGTTCGACGGCAACCAATGGACGACCGAATGAACCCTCAAGTGATGCTGAAGACTTTCCGATGAACTGTCATGTTCATCCTTCGGCGTGTGACCACCGTCTCCGCACTCGCTGTCATTCTCGCGGTCGGGGGTGTTGCCGAGACAGCGATCGCTGCGCCGTCGTCGAGTGCCGCGACCAGCACGTACACAGTGAAGCCGGGCGACAGCATCACCGGTCTCGCCATGAAGTTCAACGTGAAGTTGAAGGATTTTCTCGCTGTCAACCATCTCCAGCTGACGAGCGTCATCTGGGCGGGAATGACCCTGCAGCTTCCCGCTGGTGCCGCAGCGGCCCCATCAGTTCCTGCCCCGGCTCCGGCCACCCCGGCGCCCCCGGCGGCCGTCACCTACACGGTGCAGGCCGGCGACGGTCTCATTGCGCTTGCGATGAGGATGAAGGTGTCGGTGAAGGACCTTCTGGCGGCCAACAAACTCACTCTTGCAAGCGTCATCTGGCCGGGAATGAAACTGACCCTCCCCGCTGGAGCCGTTCTTCCGCCGTCGAGCCCGGTGGCCTCGCTGCCGCCCGTGCCGAAGGCCCCCAGCAAGCCGGCAGCGCCCACCGTACCGCCGGCATCGGCTGGTCCGCTGGTCTACACGGTGGTGCCCGGTGATTCGCTCACCGTGCTCGCAGGCCGGATGAAGGTGAAGATCGCCAGCCTGCTCGCCTCGAACAAGTTGACGCTCACCAGCGTCATCTGGCCGGGGATGAAGTTGACCGTACCGGAGGGAGGCGTCCTCCCGGCAGTGCCGGCACCTGCCCCGGCACCTGCTCCGGCGCCGAAGCCCGCCCCGAAGCCGACGCCAGTGCCGGCACCCCAGCCGGCACCCACTACGCCTGATCCTCCGAAGCCGACACCGAAGCCGGTTCCGGCACCTGTGCTCCCCACGGATCCGAACCAACCGGTGCCGGAGAAGGTCGCTGCGGTTCTCGCATGGGTGGAGACGCAGCTCGGCAAGCCGTACATCGCCTATGCGGTCGGCCCCGACGGCTACGACTGCTCGGGTCTCACCATGGCGGCCTATGCCCAGGTGGGCGTGAAACTCCCCCACTATTCGGGCGCTCAGGCCGAGCTGGGAACTGCAGTCGATTGGACCATCGAGGCGATTCGCCCAGGTGACCTGGTCTTTCTCGAGGCTGCCGTCGGCACCGGTGTGATCACCCATGTCGGCATGGCAACCAGCGCCACCACCTGGACCCATGCCCCGCGCACCGGCGACGTCGTTCGCAACGGAAGGATCCCGTTCGCCCGCATCGTGGCCGTTCGTCGTTTCATCGAAGCCTGATGGAACCCCACGGAGTGAAGGGTGAGATGTGCCGATTGCGCATCGACCACCTCTCGCCGGCTCAGGTGGCGCTGCTGAGGAACGTCCTGAACTCGCACGACACCTCGTACGGACTCTCGCGTGACAGTGTTCTCGTGCATCCCTCGATGCTGAAGGACGCGATGGACGCCATCGAGTGGGTCGCGCTCGACATCACCACCGCTGAGGTGTTCGACGATCCCGATTATCGATCCGATCTTCCCCCGGTGGTGCGCCCTCCACGCAGTCCGCTGCACGACGGGCGCAGTGAGGCGTCACGCGCTCGGCGACTCTGTGCAGGACTGCTCGATGAGACCCTCGTGGGGGTGCCGACGCTGCTCGCCTACTGGGCAGGGGCTCCCGGGTGGACGTCGGCGGTGATCCACGCGATGTACTACGTGGTGCCGACCGCACTCTGGGGCTGGAGCATCGGGAAACTGTGGTGCGGCCTTAGGGTGGTCGATCGCCACACCCTGGCCACGCCGACGGCCACTCGGTCACTCGTCCGCTGGGCGGTGGCGGCGCTTCCTCTCCTGGCGGCACTTGCGGGTCTGCTGGGGGGAGATTGGCTCGGCGCAGCGGTGATGGCGATCAATGCACCCATTCTCGTCAACCTGCGCGGCGCGCACGACTACGCGGCTGGCACGCTGGTGGCGGAACGGACGGCTGCCGGACCCGGCGTGTGGATCCGTCGTCGACGACGCGTCTGACTCAGCGGACGGCGACGAGGTCGACGACGAACACGAGCGTCTCGCCGCCCTTGATGACGCCACCGGCACCGCGGTCGCCGTAGCCCAGCTGCGGCGGAATGGTGAGTCGACGCCGCCCCCCGACACGCATGCCCTTCACTCCCTGGTCCCAGCCCTCGATGACCTCGCGAGCGCCGAGGCGGAAATCGAACGTGCTCCCCCGGTTCCAGCTGGCGTCGAATTCACGGCCGGTGCTCCACGCAACGCCGGCGTAGTGGACGATGACGCGCTTGCCCACCGTCGCCTCATCGCCGGTGCCGACGACTTCGTCCTCGATGAGGAGTGTGGCGGGCGGTTCGCCCTCGGGGATGCTGATGACGGGTTTGTCGGCCATTCGGCCACCCTAACCGAGAGGACGGGTCACTGCCCGAGCGCGATGAGCGCCACCGCGAGAGCGGTCACCACCACGCCGACGGCCTGCCACCAGCGCATGCGTTCCTTGTTGAACAGCACTGCGAGCACCACTGCGACGGCGGCGAACTGCGACGACGCCACCGACACGGGCCCGCTGTCGCCTCGTTGGAACGCGAGTTGCAGGTTGCAGATGGCGGTGAGGCCGAGTGCGCCAGCGAGAACTCCGTAGCCGAGACCGACTCCCTTGGCGAACAGCGGCTCCTTGCGAAGGGCGAAGAAGACGAGCAGGACCACGAGGCCGGTGCTGCGCTGGACCACCACCGGAGCGATGCCGGCTCCGCTGCTGACCTCGCCCATCAGCGTGAATGCCACACCGAAGGCGATGCCACTGGTGAGTCCGAGCACGACGCCGAGCGAGGCGCTCCCCTCCCCTCCCGGCGTGTAGGAGGTGAGCACCAGCGCCACCACCCCGAACGCCATGCCCACCGCGCTGGTGGCGGAGGGCGTGATGCCGTTGATGAGATCCCACACCACGGGCACCGCGGCGAGCAGCACCGAGGCGAGCGGCGCCACCACACCCATCCTCGCCACCTTGTAGCCGTGGTACAGCAGGATCAGTCCCGTGATCATCGCGATTCCGCCGATGCCGCCGATGAGGCTGTCTCGCCATGTCCACCGCGAATGCACCACGAGCAACGCGATCGGCGAGAGGGTGACACTGGTCATCACAGCCGTACGGGTGACGGTGAGTGACGGTGTGGTGAGCGCCGAGCGAGCTGCGAAGAAGTCGGAACCTCCGAGGAGCAAGGCAGCGATGACGGCGAGGGTGAGGGCGAAGCTCATGCGAGGTTCACCGTAGCCCTGGAAGGACCGAGCGCAGCGCCTCCTCCAGCCTGTCGATGTCGGAGGATCTCGTGTGCGCTGCGCAGCTGATGCGGATGAGAGGAATGCCGTTCCAACGATGCAGAGGAACCTCGATGCGGAAGTCGTTGAGGAGCCGTTCCTTCGCGGCGCTGACATCCGTATCGAATGGCAGCCGCACCGACGCAAGTTGACCGATCCACTGATGACCGTCGGGCCCGGGGTCGTCGGCCGGCGAGATGGGCTCGAGCCCGGTGAGGTCGTTGATGCGCCGACGGGCTTCCAACACCAACTCGTGATTGCGACGACGAACGCCGACGGGGTCGTGCGACTCGACGAAGTCGAGGGCGGCACCGAGCGCCAGGAACGGCGACAGGTCGCGGGTGCCCTGCCATTCGTGGATGTCGATGAACGCCGACGGGCTTGGAGCGTCGCTCTCCCACCCCCAACTCACCACCAACGGTGCGAGCAGCGGTTGCACCTCCGGTCGGGCGAAGAGGAAGGAGCAGCCCTTCGGGGCGCAGGACCACTTGTGCATCGCGCCGGTGTAGATGTCGGCACCGAGATCGGTCACGTCGAGCGGTAGGTGAGCCGGAACGTGGGCGCCGTCGATGATGCTGATGATTCCGGCCTCCCTGGCTCGACGGCAGAGTTCGGCTACAGGAAACGCAAGCGCGGTGGCACTCGTGAGATGGCTGAGGAAGAGCACTCGCGTACGCGACGTGACCCGACTCCAGACACGGTCGACGAAGTCGGCAGCGGTCGACACCGGCAGCGGAATGGGTGCTTCCACGATGGTCGCCCCGGTGGTCCTTGCACTCCGTCGCCACGTTCGTTGCATGGCGCCGTACTCGTGGTCGGTGGTCACCACCTCGTCGCCGGCGGTGAGTCCGAGACTGGCAACCACCATGTTCACTGCGGTGGTGGGGTTCGGGAAGAACACGACGTCGTCGGCGGCGCACCCGATGAACGCTGCGAGCCGACGGCGGGCGTCGGCCATCAGCGAATCGGCTCGCCGTCCGAGCCATTCCACTGGGTTCCGTTCCATCTCGAGCTGAAGCCGTTGGTACTCCTCCAGCACTGTCCTCGGTACGGCGCCGAACGATCCGTGATTGAGGAACACGAGGTCAGGGTCGAGTACGAAGTCGTCACGTGTCGGCTGCGGCATCGTGACGACCCTAGGCGGACGGTCAGTTACGGTGGCCGCATGGCGATACCTGAGGGGGGCTCCTCCTTCGACGACGTGATGGCGGCGCTGGAGTCGTTTCGTGAGAACGACGTGCGCTGGCGCGAAGGACGAGCGTTCACGCTCGCGTACAACGCGGGAGCGGATGTCCTTGCTGTCGCAGAGGAGGCATACCGACGGTACGCAACCGAGAACGGTCTGAACACGCACGCCTTCCCGAGTTTGCAGCGTCTGCAGGCCGACGTCGTGGCGATCGTCAACGAGTGGTTTCGCGGCGGGCCGGGCGCCGCGGGCTTCATCACGAGTGGTGGTACCGAGAGCCTCCTGCTGGCAGTGAAGGGTTCGCGTGAGCGAGGCCGGGCGGAACGTGGCATCACTCGTCCAAACGTGGTGATGCCCACCAGTGCGCATGCCGCCCTCGAGAAGGCATGCCACTACTTCGGGGTGGAGAGCCGCCGCGTGGCAGTTCGTCAGGACTGGCGAGCCGATGTGGATGCGATGGCGAACGAGATCGACGACAACACGGTTCTGGTGGTGGCATCCGCGCCCCAGTATCCGCAGGGCGTCGTCGACCCGGTCGCCGACATCGCCGCACTGGCCGCCCAACGCGACATCAACTGTCATGTCGACGCGTGCATGGGGGGTGTCACTCTCACCTACCTCGAGCGACTGGGTCACCCCGTGCCGGCGTGGAACTTCACCGTGCCGGGCGTGACGAGCATCTCGGTGGATCTCCACAAGTACGGGTACGCGGCCAAGGGCTGTGGCGTCCTCATCCATCGCACGAAGGCACTGCGTTCGCATCACACCTACGTCACCTCGAACTGGCTCGGCGGTCTGTACGGCTCCTCGGGTGTGCTCGGCACGAAGAGCGGCGGCCCGTGGGCGGCCGCCTGGGCCGTGTTGCACTATCTCGGCGACGAGGGGTATCTGCGGGTGACCCGCCGTGCTCGAGAAGCCTGCGAACTGCTCGCTGCAGCGGTGGAGGCGATGCCCGATCTCGAACTCCGGGCGCAGCCCGACGCCACCCTGCTGGCATTCGGAGGACGCAACGGTCTCGATGTGTTCGCCGTGGCCGACGAGTTGTGGGCCGCCGGTTGGTATGTCGACCGCCAAGGCCCGCCCGACTCGTTGCACTGCACGGTGAACGCCGTGCACGACGCCGTCATCGGTGAATTCATCGCAGCACTGCGGGCGGCGGTGGAAACGGTGAAGCGCCGGCAGACCACAGGGTCCGCCGGCGCCTACGGAACCGTCGAGTGATGTCGGGACCGGATCAGATCGGCGCGGTCACGGGGGTAGCGTCGAGCACCGGACCGAATGTGGTGGCGACGCTCGCCATGCCATCGGCGGTGGGGGCTGCGTAGTCGACCTCGGTAAGCGTGCCACCCGAGATGACCACCTCGACGTCGGCATTGCCGCTCGATGCGACTCCGAGCGCCACGGCGAGAACGGTGACGCGCAACCGCACCGTTGTGCCATCGTCCGCGAGAACCCCGATGGCGACCGGTGCAGTGAGAGCCGACATCGGGTCGGTGCTGGCAGGCGGCACCTCGAGCTTCTCCCACTCGCCACCCACCGGCTGGGCGTAGCTCGCGTCGGCGAGGATGATGTACTTCACCGTCGCGCCGTTCGAGGTGAGATCGACCCGACTGCCGGTACCGACACGGTCTCCGACTGCGACGAGCGTGTCGGTCCCGTTCACCACGACGTTGGAAACGAAGTGGTAACCGGTCGAAAGGCTTGCGAGTGCCGTCTTGAGCGTTGCGGCGGGGTCGATGCTCGACGCGATCGTCGGGGCAGGTGCACTGGTGCTGGCCGCCGCAGCGGAGGATTCGGCGGGAGACGAATCACTTCCGCTGCAGGCGGCCGTTACCAGGGAGAACAGGGGGAGTGCGGTCCCTGCGAGAAGGGACCGCACTCGTGAGCGAGCGAACGACATCGACTCAGTCGTCCTGATCGTCGCCGCCGTGGCCGCCATGACCGCCGTCGTCACCGCCGTGGTGACCACCGTTGTCATCGCTGCCATGGTCGGAACCATGGTCGGAACCGTGGTCGTCGCCCTCGTCGTCGTCATCGCCACCACCGAGGCTCGTCGGGGTGTTCACCGACGGCAGCGGCGAGTTGCAACGGAAGCGGGGTTCGACATTCACGGTGATCTGGCCGTTGTCGAGGCGCACCCGGATGCGCACCCGCTCGTCACCCGAGATGCGGACATCGGCCTCGCCACCACGCACGTCGGAGCGGATCGCTGCCGGGGTGCTCGAGACATTGCTGAGTGTGCCGTCAGCGTTGACGGTGTAGTTGATGGTGGCCGTCGAGCCGTCGCAGAGCATGCCCGTCCAGGTCTTGGCGCCCGCAGCAACAGCGGCATCCTGGGCCACTCCACGAATTCGGCCGAGCGTCACGCTCACACGGGCCTGAGTGGTGGGGGCGTTGCCATCCTCGCTCTCGGTCTTCACCGAGGCGCGAATGGTGAGGGTGCGGCTCTGGCTGCCGTTGGTGAAGGTGACGGACGCCCTTGCGCTGCTGCTCTGCTCATCATCGTCGTCGCCGGAGCGATACTCCGTGGGACTCACCACGGCGGTCGCGTCGGACGAGGTCACGCCGCTGATGTCGGGGGTTCCATCAGCCTTTGCACCGACCGTGTAGTTGACGGTGGTGACGCTGCCGGTTCCGAACACGTCGCCGCTCCAGCCGCCGTTGCCCGAGATCTGGGCCAGGGTGCCGGCTCGGGCGGAGATGCTCTGGGTGTTGCCGTGGCTCTGGACGGTCACCTTCACACCGGTGGTGTCGTTGACGAACACCACCTTGCCGGGGCGCAGGTGTGTCGCCACCAGACCGTCGGCGGGGTCGACAGTGACGTTGGCGAGCGCCCCTCCGGGGCCCGTGCTCACCGTGACGGTCAGCGGCACCGGAAGCGGCAGGGTGACCGTGTTGATGGCTGCGATGGGGGTCGAGGCCGGCGTCGAAGCGGGCACCGTGGTGGCCGCATCGGAGCTCGAGGGTGCGGGGTCGGAGCTCGAGGGCGGTGCGGCGTGCGCCGTGCCCGAGCCCAGCGCCACGGCGAGAACGATCGCCGCTGCGCTGAGGCTCTGAGTGAAGGCCTTCCTGTTCATGGTTCCTCCTGCTGTCGCAGTTGTTCGTGGGGGCCGGTGTGGGGGTACACCGGAATTTGGTGTCTTCTTCTTACTCGTGGCTTCGGCAAGGGACGGGCAGGCGATATCCAAGAGTTGTCAAAACCTGCTCAGCGCCCGTGCACGTGTGCGTGCAGGCCCTCCACGAGGTCGGCGAGCTCCGTGGCCTCTTCCATTGACACAGCGTGCGCATACAGGCCACTCAGAACGCGGTCGGTGAGGTTTTCCGCCTCAGCCTTCGCCGAGGGCGCGATCTCGGGAAATGGTCCGCTCCAGCCGAAACGTGTGGCATGTTCCTCGCCGCCGCTGGCGAGTACCGCATCGCGCACCGAGAGGCCGGCGGCCACGACGCACACGAGATGAACACTGCCCCTCAGCTCGCGGAGTACGTGCAACAGGAACGTAGCTCGCCCTGCCGCGTCGTCGGGCAGTGGCTCGGTTCGCCAGCCTGCGAAGAGCGCCAGCCCCGAGGCGTCGACACCGCTCGCCACCTTCTCGGCCAGCTCGGCGATCCGCCCGATACCCGGGAACGTGCCGTAGCGAGTTCTTCCCCATGCCGCACACGCGGCGCCGTACCGACGCCCTGCGTCGCGAGCGGGCTCGACCGCCGTGCCTTGCTCCCAGAGCTTGCGCACCAGGCGGGGCTCGAAGAACCCGAATGCCGAAGCAACCACGTCGGCGTCGACGTCGCCGAGCACTCCCCCACGGCCTGTGACGTAGTAGGCGAACCCGTTCGGGTACCCGACCTCCCGGCACGGGCCGAGTACCTCGGGGTCGAGCATCCAGGCCCCGCCCAGAGCTCCGATCGGCTGAGTGAGACGGACGACGCTCTTCGAGATTTCCGACATGGCGTCACGGTAGTGCGGTGCGAGGTATGGTGACGGTGCTGTACCCCGATCGGGAGAGCCACCGTGCAGCCAGCACGGGGGCGCCGAAGGAGCAACCTCCCCGGAATCTCTCAGGCACCAGGACCGGTCGGGCAGGCGTCGCTGGAAAGAAGTCGTTCGTCGACTCGCCGTAGGGGAAATCCGTCCGCGGAGAAGCTCTCAGGCACCATGACAGCGGGGGAACACTCCACCACTACATGTCGGAGGCTTCCCATGACACGTTCCCTGCCGCTCGAGACCCTCGTCGGTGCCGATGATTTCGTGCATCGTCACATCGGTCCGTCCCAGTCCGAACTGGGCACCATGCTCGGGGCGATCGGCGTCGACTCGGTGAGCGATCTCATCGCCCGCACCGTGCCCACTGCCATCCAACTGGATGGTCCACTTCACCTCCCGGCGCCGCGCTCGCCCGAGGACGTGCTTGCCGAACTGCGTGGCATCGCTGCCATGAACGCCCCTCGACGCAGCCTCATCGGAATGGGCTATTACGGCACCGTGTGTCCTCCTGTCGTGCGCCGCAACGTGCTCGAGAATCCTTCGTGGTACACGGCCTACACGCCGTACCAGCCCGAAATCAGCCAAGGCAGGCTCGAGGCGCTGCTGAACTTCCAGACCATGGTCGCAGACCTCACCGGCTTCGAGCTGGCCAATGCCTCGCTCCTCGACGAGGCCACCGCTGCTGCCGAGGCGATGACGATGTGCCGCCGCCTTTCGAAGGCCACATCGGACCGGTTCGTCATTCACCACGACACGCACCCTCAGACCATCAACGTGGTGCGCACCAGGGCGACCCCACTGGGCATCGAGGTGGTGGTGGGCGATGTCGACGAGATCGACCGCGGCTGCTTCGGCGTGTTGCTGAGCCTTCCCACATCCACCGGGGACGTGCCCGACTGGAGCGAAGTCGTCGATCGGGCGCATGCAACGGGAGCGCTCGTGGCCGTGGCCACCGATCTGCTCGCCTGCGCGCTCACCACTCCCCCGGGTCGAATGGGCGCCGACATCGCCATCGGTTCGGCACAGCGCTTCGGCGTGCCGATGGGCTTCGGTGGTCCGCATGCGGCCTTCATCGCCGCATCGTCGACCACGGCCCGCTCGCTTCCCGGTCGTCTGGTGGGCGTGAGCACCGACACGGCCGGTCGGCCCGCCATGCGCCTGGCGTTGCAGACCCGCGAGCAGCACATCCGCCGCGACAAGGCGACCTCGAACATCTGCACCGCTCAGGTGCTCCTGGCGAACATCGCTGC
>CAZQPJ010000024.1:0-14722 GCA_964595105.1 uncultured Bifidobacterium sp. | reverse complement strand
GTCACGTCGCCGCCTGTGGAGGGTGTGCCGCTCGTATCGGTGGTGCTGCGCAGTGATCGTGCACGGCTCCAGCAGTACCTCGACCTCACGGCGCTCCAGATGAGGTTCTTCGTCGACTCGTTCGGCCCGTATCCACTTGCACGGTATGGCCTCGCCATCACCGACAGTCCGAGGGGACTGGCGATGGAGACCCAGGGCCGCTCGCTGTTCAGTCGTGATGACCTGCCCTCCACGCCGCCCGGCTACACCGAGCACCTGTTCCTCGCGCACGAGTTGGCACATCAGTGGTTCGGCGACGCGGTGTCGCCGGCGCGGTGGACCGACGTGTGGCTCAACGAGTCGTTCGCCACCTACGCCGAATGGTTGTGGCTCGACCATGCCGGCCTCGAGTCCCTGCAGCAGTCGACCGACGACGCGTTGCGCAACCGGGGCAACGGCGCCACCGGCAGCCCGACAGTCGACCAATTGTTCGGCACCAACGTGTACGACGGTGGTGCCGTGGTGCTGCACGCCCTTCGACTGACCATCGGCGACCGGGCGTTCTTCCGCACCTTGCGTCAGTGGGTCGCGGCGAACGTCGGCGAGTCGCGAACGACGGCCGACTTCATCGCCCTGGCCACGAAGGAGGCGGGCACCGATCTCTCGGGGTTCTTCTCCACCTGGCTGTTCGCAGGCACCACCCCGCGGGTGTACCCGGCGGCCGTCAGTGGCCCGTGATGCGACTGACGATGGCGGAACGGATCCGTGCCGGACGTCCCGTTCGCGCCTCGTGTCGGTCGGCGCTGATGGGAATGCGGACCATGGCGTTGATGCCCAACCAGCGCAGCGGTTCGGGTTCCCACTTCCGCGTCCGGTGCCCCACCCACGGCAGCGTGGTGAGGTCGGTGCGCTCGCCGGAAATCAGGTCGGCAAGGGTGCGCCCCGAAAGGTTCGTGGTTCCCACGCCGTCGCCCACGTAGGCGCCCGCCGACGCGAGGCCGGTCGCCGGGTCGTAGTGCGCTGAGCACCACCAGTCGCGCGCTGCTGCCACCGCGCCTCCCCAGTGATGGGTGATGGTTGCGTCGCCGAGTGCAGGGAAGAGCTCGCGCAGGGTTTCGTGGAGAAGGTCCTTCACTCGTGGGTGACGGTCGAAGTCGGGCCGAATGGCGCTGCCGAAGTGGTAGGGAGCTCCGCGGCCGCCGAAGGCGAAACGGTTGTCGGCGGTCCGCTGCCCGTAGATGATCATCCGCCGTCCATCGTTGAAAGTGGCGCGCTGGTGGAGGCCGGCCTCGGCCCAGAACGAATCGGGAAGCGGCTCGGTGGCGATCATCAACGAGTAGATGGGCACGAGGCGGCGACGGTTGCCTTCGATGCTGCCGGTGAACGCCTCGGTGGCGCGCACCACGGTGCGGGCGCGCACCACCCCGTGAGCAGTGTGCGCGGCCCCGGGTTCGATGCGCGAGACGGGACTGTGCTCGAAGATGGTGGCGCCGCGGCGCTCGATGACGCGTGCAAGTCCGCGTGCCAGTCGCGCCGGATGGATGGCGGCACAGTGCGGCGTGAAGGTGCCGCCGACCACTCCGGTGGCGTTGCAGATGGCTGCTGCCTCGCGTTGGTCGAGGAGGCGGTAGTCGTCGGCGCCGAATCCGTAGGAGCGAACGTGTTCGATCTCGGCCTTCGCTCGGTCGAACTGCAGTGGGCTGCGCGACAGGTTCACGTAGCCACCCTGCTGCCAGTGGCAGTCGATGCCCTCGGCGGCAACGACGCGGCCCACCTCGCCAACGGTGCGATTCATCGCGTCCTGCAGACGCGACGCTTCGCTGGGCGACGAAGTGGCGGCGATTGCGTCGAGTCCCATCGGCAGCAGCGCCGAGCACCATCCGCCATTGCGGCCGCTCGCCCCGAAGCCCACCACGTTGGCCTCGAGCAGCACCACCTTCAGAGCCGGGTTGCGTTCGAGGAGGTAGTACGCGGTCCACATGCCCGTGTAGCCGGCCCCCACGATGGCGACGTCCGCCTCGATGTCACCGCCGAGGCCGGGACGCGCCGGCCCCCACTCGTCGGCCGTCATCGTGGAGTGCCACAGCGAGAGGTTCGACAGCTCGTGCATGCTCCCACCTTAGGACGTACGGCCCATTCGAGCCTCCGAGGTCGGTTGCTCGTGAATCGAGCGCAGGCCGCATCGCATCGCTGCGCCCGGTTCACGGAGATCGAGCCCGCCGGCCCGGCAGAACTCGACCACCGCCCTCGTCCGAGGCAATGCGGTCGACCCACACTGCACGCCGGAGTGCGGGGGGTTCACGCGATCCACCGCATAGGGTCGCAGCATGTTGCCGACACCGCCGGGATGGTTTCCCGATCCGTGGAACCCCGGTCTCGTGCGGTACTGGGACGGTCGGCAATGGACGCCATCGGTGGCGGGGCCGGCGGCAGAACCAGTGCCCCCGCCGACCCTGCCCATCGGTGTCGCCCTGGGCGGTGTGCTGGCGCTGGCGGTGCCGTTGGTGGCCAGCAGATGGCTGCTGCGGCCATTGGCCGGTCAGGCGGTGCCGGCGGCAGTGTTCGTTGCCGCCGCGGCGCTGCTGGCCTACGGCCCGACGGTGGTGTTCTGGCGCTGGTCGAGTCGACGCTGGGGGTCGGGTTCGATGCGCGGCGACGCCGGGCTCTCGGTCCGTCTCGTCGATCTCGGGTGGGGGCCGGTGGTGTGGCTCGCCGCCATCTTCACGCAGGCACTCCTCGCGGTCCTGGTGCGGGTGCTCCAGGTGCCGTTCCGCTCGAACCTCGAAGGGGTCGACGAGATTCGGAACGACGTGGGCTACCTGGTCGCCACGTTCGTACTGGCGGTGGTGGTGGCGCCGTTCGTCGAGGAGGTCCTGTTCCGAGGCCTCATCCAGCGGAGCCTCGCATCGGTGATGCCCCAGCGCGCTGCGGTGGCCGTGCAGGCCGTGATGTTCGGTGCCGCGCACTTCGATCCGCACCGTGGCCTGGGCAACATCGGGCTCGTACTCGTGTTGAGCGGTGTCGGTGCCGTCCTTGGCGCCGCCGCGGCGATGACGCGCCGACTTGCCCCGGGCATGATCGCCCATGCGTTGCTGAACGCAGTGGCGCTGTTGGTGGCGTTCAACACCTGATGCCGCGGTCGGCTCAGCCGAGCAGGCGGTTGTCGATGAGCCTCACGTCGCCGAACCAGACGGCGGTCACTGCAACGGTGCGTTCGTTCGCTGCCGTCACGGACTCCAGCGTGTCGGCGTCGACGAGCTCGAGATGTTCGAAACGCGCCAAAGGTTCGGCATCCACCACGGCCCGTCCGAGCGCCACCAGCGCAGTGGCGTCGGTCTGGCCGGCACGGAACGCGTCGACCACGGCTGCCAGCGAGCGTGGCACGCACACGGCAGCTGCTCGCTGGTGGGATGTGAGTCGACGGTTGCGGCTCGACATGGCCAACCCGTCGCTTTCGCGCACCGTGGGAAGGCCGATGATGTCGATGCCCATGTCGAGGTCGGCCGCCATGCGGCGGATGATGGCCAACTGCTGGAAGTCCTTCTGGCCGAACACCGCCACGTGCGGCCGGGCAGCGTTGAACAGCTTCGTCACCACGGTGGTGACACCTCGGAAGTGGCCGGGTCGCTCGGCCCCCTCCAGCACCTCGGCCAACGAACCGGGTACGACGTGGGTCTGGAATCCGGTGGGATACATGGATGCGGCCAGCGGTGCGTAGACGGCGTCGACGCCGTGGGCCTCACAGATCCGCAGGTCGTCGTCGATGGGGCGCGGGTAGGTGGCGAAGTCGTCGGGGCGGTTGAACTGCAACGGGTTGACGAAGATGGTCACCACCACCGCGTCGGCATGCCGGCGGGCCTCGGTCACGAGCGCCATGTGGCCGTCGTGCAGGGCACCCATGGTGGGCACCACCGCCACGCGTCGACCGGAGACGCGGTGCCCGTCGCTCCACGCCTGCAGTTCGGCTGCGGTGGTGAACACCTGCATGAGGTCAGTGGAAGCTGTGCTGGTCGTCGGGCCAGCTGCCGTCGCGCACTTCACGCACGTACGCCTCCGTGGCACCGATGGCGGCGTTCCGCAGGTCGGCGTAGTGCTTCGTGAACTTCAGGGTGGTGCTACTGAGGCCCAGCACGTCGTGCAGCACCAGCACCTGGCCGTCGCAGTCGGGCCCAGCGCCGATGCCGATGGTGGGAATCGACAACTTGGCGGTGATCTCACGGGCGAGGTCGCGGGGGACACCCTCCACGACGATGGCGCACGCACCCGCCTGCTCCACGGCGTGCGCATCCTCGAGCAGGCGCTCGCGGCCGCCGGGCTCGAAGCCGCTCTTCTTGCCCTGCACCTTGTGGCCGCCCATGCGGTGGTAGCTCTGCGGGGTGAGGCCGATGTGCCCGACCACGGGGATGTCGACGCGAGTGATGGTCTGGATGGTCTCGGCCATCACGACGCCACCCTCGAGTTTCACGCACTCGGCGCCTTCCTTCATCAGCCGGATCGAGCTCTCCACCGCCTGCTGCGGGCTCACCTGATAGCTACCGAACGGCAGGTCACCGACGATGAGTGCCTTCGGCTTGGCGCGTGCCACGAGACGCACGTGGTACGCCATCTCGTCGAGCTCCACAGGGATGGTGTTGTCGGTGCCCTGCACCACCATGCCCACGCTGTCGCCGACCAGGATCATGTCGACACCCGCAAGGTCGACGAGGGTCGCGAAGGTGGCGTCGTAGGCGGTGATCATGGTGATCCGTTCCTCGAGCGCCTTCATGCGCGCGAGGTCGGGCACCGACACCTTCTTGCGGCCCTGGGGCTCGCTGCCGGTCGAGGCGTTGTCCACGACCGCGACGCTAGACGGTTGTCGCGCCCAGCGAAAGCCGTGGGGCGGGGCGGATCGGACTCGTCAGAGGAAGTCGTCGACAGTGCTGAAGGTTCGCCACACGCCGACCCCGACGATGTAGAGCGGGCACGCCACCAGCAGATAGTCGGAGAGCCCGTCGGGCAGTACGTCGTAGGCGGTGCCGGCGATCATTCCCAGCCACACCACGGTGACCGTGATGGTGATGGGCCGGAAGCGCCGAACCTGCATCGGATGGACGAACTTCCAGTTGGTGAGCGAGGTCAGGGCCAACGCCACGCACACGATGCCGGTGATCCACGGCTTCGCGTGCAGGAGATAGAGCGACGGCACGATCATGTTCCACTCGCCCGGGAACCCGTTGAAGAAGTGATCGGGCGTGGTCTGGTCGGTCCGTGACATCCACAGCGCCGACATGAACAGGACGAACGCACCGATCAGCAGCGACCAACCCTCCGGCAGCATGCCGAAGCGGTGCAGGAACACCACGGGGATGACGATGCAGGTGACGAAGTCGACCACGAGGTCGAGTGTGTAGCCGTCGATACGCGGCACGTTCTCGCGCACGCTCCAGGCACGGGCCACGGGTCCGTCGAGTCCGTCGAGGATGATGGCGACGAGCAACCACAGGATGGCCGCCTTGTCGTTCTTGTCGGCGACGGCGATGAGGCCGAACATGCCGCACACCGCTCCGAACGCGGTGACGCAGTGGACGATCCACCCCTTGGCGACGGGGTGGCGGAGTTCCTTGGGAGCGGTGGTCTGGGTGCGCTGCATCGGCTAGATGGGTGCACCCGCAGGGGCGGCATCCCGTTGGGTGATCACTCTAGCCCCGAAGAAAGGTAGGTTCGGCTCGTGCGGAACAGGATTCGCGCCCACGGATATCGCATCGGCGGCGAGTGGGTGCGCCGTACGTGGGCGCTGGTGTGCCGGGTGGGTGCCATCGGTCCGAACGACCGGTCAGGGCGGCGGTTCGGTCGATTCGGTGCCGGCAGCATCATCTGCTTCCCGCACAACACCATCTTCAACGAGCGGTACATCCACATCGGTGAGGGCACGATGATCGGGCCGCAGGCCACCCTGTCGGCGGGCATGGTGCCCGGCCAGGCCTGCATCAGCGACCCGGTGGTCAGCATCGGCGACCGCTGCCTCATCGGCAAGGGGTCCGGCATCGTCGGCCACTTCCGCATCGAGATCGGCAACGACGTGTGGACCGGTCACCACGTCTACATCACCGACCAGAACCACGGCTACGACGACATCAGCCGTCCGATCTCGCTGCAGACCCAACCGGAACGCCCGGTGAGCATCGGTGATGGCTCGTGGATCGGTCACGGCAGCGTGGTGCTGCCGGGCTCGCGTATCGGCCGTCACGTCACCATCGGGGCCAATTCGGTGGTGTCGGGGGAGATTCCCGACTTCAGCGTCGCCGTCGGCTCCCCGGCGCGCGTGATTCGCCGCTATGTCGAGGGTGACGGCTGGGTGCGCACGCCCTGACCGTCAGGTTCGGATGTCGCCGCCGAGCTCGCCCGGGGGCGAGCATTCGGGAACGTCGTTGCCCTTCACCCCGGCCGTGAAATCGAGCACCACGTTGCTGACCGGGCCACCGGCCACCACCGTCTCGCTGTACGGCACCAGGCGTCCGGCGCGGAGATCGGTGGTGTAGCGGCGGCGGTCGGCGAGGATGATGCGGTAGTTCTCGTCGAACACCTTCAGCAGTGCTCGGTCGCGGTCGGAGGCAACCGGGATCACCATGATGTCGTCGAGCATCGTCTCGATGATGTCGGTGGCCCTGTCGACGATGTCGGCCCGCTGCACCATCTGTTCGGGAGTCGGGTTCGTGATGTAGCCCGCTCCGGTGTCGGCCAGTGTGGCGCGCTCTGCCTGTGCAGCACGACAGATGGGTTGCGCAGCGGTGCGCCACGTCTGGTCCTGCAGTTGGTAGACGCCCTGATCGCTTGCGAAGAAGAAGTAGTACACCCACATCGCTGCCATCAGCAGGCAGAGGACGGCGAGCACCGCCTTGGTGGTGATGCTGAGCCAGCGGCGTCCGGGCGACGGGGGAGCCTCGGCGGTGAGGGTCATGCCGACTTCTTCGGTCGGTAGGAGGTGGCAAGTTGCAGCGCGGCTGAACCGACGCCCACTGCGGCGGCGATGAGTGCACCCGTCCACCCCGAGGGAACGATGTCGAGGGCATGGTCGATCGACCAGCGTCCCGGGCCGGCCATGGCCACGGCGAATGCCGTGACGGCGATGGAGCCGCAGTACTCCCAACCCTGATCGGGGCGGAACACGAAGAAGCCGACCTTCCAGTGCACCGACCAGATGGCCACCAGCATCACGCCGATGATGGCGGCGGCAGCGAGCGGCGTGAGCAGACCGAGCGCGAAGAGCAACCCGGCGCCGATCTCGGTGCCCGCGGCGATGCGCGCCTGCCATGCGGGCCACTTCATGCCAATGCCGCCGAACCAGCGTGCCGTGCCGGCGAGGCCGCCCTTCACCTTGTTGATGCCGTGGCAGGCGAGGAAGACGCCGAACACCACGCGAAGCCCGAGCAGAGCGAGGTCGATTTGCTGCATGGGCCCAACCTAGGTGCTGGGCAACCAACGGGCGATATCAGGCGACGGCGCGGGTGGACGGAGTGGTAGAACGGGTCATCGTGACCGCTCTGGACGACACCGAGGCCCCGCAGAGCCGGATCGTTCAGGCGTATCGATTGGTGCGGGCACTGCTGCGCACGCAGAAGCGCACGTTCGCCGTCGCCGTGCTGGGCGCTGCCGTGTTCGCCGCCTGCACGGTTGCCTCGGCGATGGTGGTGCGGCTCATCACCGACGACATCATCACGCCGCGCTTCCGCGACGGCTCGGTGCCGTCGCATCGTGTGGCGCTGGTGTTGGGCGGCCTCATCCTCCTCGGTCTGGTGCGCGCCGCGGCGGTGGTGGTGCGCCGCACGTGGGCCGGACGCACGTCGTGGGGCGTCACCGAAAGATTGAGCGCCGAGGTGATCGACCGTCTGGTGGAGCAACCGGTGACGTGGCATCGACGGCAGACGACGGGTGACCTCATCACCCGCGCCGGTGTCGACGCCGAGGCCTCGACGGCAGTGCTCAGCCCCTTGCCGTACGCGTCGGGCGTGGTGGTGCTGCTCGGGCTGGCATCGGTGTGGTTGGTGCTCACCGACCCACTCCTCGGCGTTGCGGCCGTGTGCGTGTTCCCGATGCTGCTGGCCATCAACATCGGCTACCAACGCCGAGTCGACCGGCATTACAACACTGCGCAGGACGAACTCGGCCGACTCAGCGCAGCGGTGCACGAGAGCTTCGAGGGCGTGGCGGTGGTGAAGTCGTTCGGTGCCGAGCACCGCGAGACCGAACGCCTGGCGCTCATCGCGCAACGCCTTCGTGAAGCACGTCTCAGCGCGGTGCGGCTGCGAAGCATCTTCGAGGCGTTGCTCGACAGCGTGCCCACCGTGGTGAACATCCTGCTGCTGATGGGCGGGGCGTTCCGTGTGAGGAGCGGCGCGATGACGGTGGGCGAACTGACGAGTTTCATGTACCTGTTCACGCTGCTGGTGTTCCCGCTCCGGTTGGTGGGCTACACGCTGTCGGAACTACCGCACTCGCTGGCGGGGTGGAAGCGGATCCGCTCACTCCTCGACCAGCCGTTGGAACCGGATCCGGCACTGGCACTCCGGCGGGGTGTCGACAACTCGATCATCGCGACCGACATTCACTTCCGGCACGACGACGACCGCGAAGTGCTGCGCGGCGTGAACCTCGACATCGAGGCCGGTCGCACCGTTGCCGTGGTGGGTGCCACCGGGTCGGGCAAGACCACCCTGCTGCACCTCATCGCAGGTCTGGTGGCGCCGTCGCAGGGGAGCATCACGGTGCCCGCCAGCGGTGTGCAACTGGTGTTCCAGGAGGGCTTCATGCTGGCGGGCAGCGTGCGCGAGAACATCTCGTTCGGTGCCGAACTCCAACCCGATGCAGTGGAACTCGCCCTGCAGGTGGCGGAAGCCCGATTCGTCGACAGCCTGCCCGACGGACTCGACACCGAGATCGGCGAGCGCGGAGTGGGTCTGTCGGGCGGTCAGCGCCAACGCATCGCGCTTGCCCGCGCGTTGGTGCGCCGTCCCGGAGTGCTGCTGCTCGACGACACGACCTCGGCGCTCGATCCGTCGACCGAGGCAAACGTGCTCGCCAACCTCCGGGCGGCGCTCAGCACCACCACCGTGGTGGCAGTGGCCAGTCGGCCCTCGACCATCGCCCTCGCCGATGACGTGCTGTACCTCGTCGACGGAGAAGTGGTGGCCCACGGTCTGCACGACGAACTGATGGCGGAGGTGCCGTCGTACCGCACGCTCATCGAGGCGTTCGAACACGACCGCGAGGCCATGGAGCGCGAGCGCGACGGGGGTATTCCGTGACCGAACCGATCAACCGCTGGAGCACTGTCGAGACGATCGGCAAGGGTGTTCGCGCCGCGCCCGCACTTCGCATCGGCTTCTTCACGACGCTCGGCCTCGCGATGCTCGGCTCGCTCGGTCGGGTGGTCATTCCCATCCTCGTGCAGCAGGCCATCGACCGCGGCCTGTCGCCGAAGGGGATCCACGTCGACGTCGTCATCGCCCTCGGGCTCATCGCGCTCGGGGTCATCAGCGTGTCGACGCTCGCCCAGCGTTCGGCCGTCTACCGCCTCGGTCGTCGGAGCGAGGAGGCGCTGTTCTCGCTGCGGGTGCGCCTGTTCGAACACATCCATCGCCTCAGCCTCGCCGACCACAGCGAGGAGCGGAAGGGAGCACTGGTGGCTCGCGTCACCAGCGACGTCGAGACGCTCGCCCAGTTCTTCCAATGGGGTGGACTCGCATGGCTGCTCGATGGGGCCCTGATGCTGCTCGTGGCGGCCGTGATGCTGGCCTACGACTGGGTGCTGGCGGTGGTGGCATTCGTGGTGGCAGCGCCGCTGGGCTACGTGCTGCAGCGTGTGCAGCGGCATCTCGTGAAGGCGTACGACAGTGCCCGGTCGCGCAATGCGCAGGTGATGACCCAGATCAGTGAAGTGGTCTCGGGTGCCGAGACGTTGCGCGCCTACGGCGGGGGACGGCGTTACGCCGAGCGGGCCAAACGGTCGAGCCATCAGCGTTCCTCGGCGTTCATCAAAGCCGGCACCATCGGGGCGTTCCTGTTCCCCTCGGGCGAGGTGTTCGGGGTGCTGACCGTGTCGGCGGTGGTGGTCACCGGTCTGGTGCGCGGTCCGGCGAGCGGCCTCACCGCCGGTGCGATGGTGGGCTTCGTGTTCCTCACCTACCGTTTCCTCGAGCCCATCGCTGAACTCACGGAGGTGCTCGACCACACCCAGACAGCGGTGGCAGGCATGCGGCGTGTGCTCGGAGTGCTCGAGATCCCGATCGGTCCACCGGAGCCGAGCGTGCCGATGACCCTGCCGAAGGGTGGACTGTCGGTGTCGCTCGACAGGGTCGATTTCTCCTATCGGAGCCGGGGCGACGACGACGAACCGCCCGTGCTCACCGGCATCTCGGTGCACATCCCGGCGGGCCAGCAGGTGGCTGTGGTGGGCGAGACCGGGTCGGGCAAGACCACACTCGGCCGCCTCATCGCGCGCATGGCTGATCCCACGGCGGGAGCGGTGTATCTCGGTTCGGTGCCGCTCACCCGGGTGGGCAACACCGACCTGCGCAGCAGGCTCACGGTGGTACCCCAGGAACCGTTCCTCTTCGATGGCACGATCGCTGCCAACCTGCTCTTCGCGAAGCCGGGCCTTCGCCGGGAAGAACTCGTGATGGCGGTGATGGCGCTCGATCTCGGCGATTGGCTCGACACGCTTCCGGAGGGTCTCGACACCGAGGTGGGCGAGCGTGGCTCGCAGTTGTCGGCGGGCGAGCGTCAACTCGTGGCGCTGGTCCGTGCGTCGCTGGTCGACCCAGCGGTCCTGGTGCTCGATGAGGCCACGTCGTCGGTCGACGCACTCACCGAGGTGCGGCTCGCCCGGGCGCTCGAACGACTTGCGACCGGCCGCACCACCATCGCCATCGCTCACCGGTTGTCGACGGCGGCGCGGGCGCACCGAGTGCTGGTGCTCGACCACGGCCGACTGGTGGAGGACGGCACGCATCCGGAACTGGTGCAGCGCGGCGGCACCTACTCGCGGATGTACGACGCCTGGGTGGCGGCCACCTCGGCAGGCTGACCGAACGGTGTCGGGCCGAGCACGTCGGTGACGACGCACGACACAGCGCCCGCCGTGGTGACGAACGAGGTGCCCTCGAACGCTGCAGAGCCTGCGGGTGCGACGTCCTTCACGACGATCGTGTCGGTGTCGAGCGTGGTGGAGCCGGCGCGGTACGCGACGAAGATCGTGTACGACCGTCGGGTGGTCTCGAGGTTGCGAATGGTGCCGGTGAGGTCGACCCGGCGGGGCAGGACGACGCTGATGTTCGGGTTCGACTCGATGCTGGAGGCTTCGATGTCGCACTGGTCGATGGTCACCTCGTGCCGACCGGGGTCGAGATAGGTGTTCAGGGTGCGCACCATCGAGCCGGTCAACAGGACACCGACGGCACACATCGGCAGGGCCACCGCCGAGAGGATGGCCCCGGTGAGCGCGTAGGCGCTGCCGGAGCTCTGCTCGGCGCCGGCTCGCCTGGTGGTGCGGTAGGCCTTCACGCCGAGCACCAGGCCCACCAGGGCGCCGATGCCGGCGACCACGAACACGAACGGAAGCCACGAGGCCAACAGCGACACGAGGCCGATGACGAACGAGGCGATGCCCATGCCGCGACCGGGTGGGCGGGGTTTCGCGAAGCCGGTCGCTCCCGGTGCGGCGGTCACCCACGATGCGTCCCAGGTGGGGGCGCCCATCGGGTCGACGGCTCGGTGACCGTTGGTCGACACGTCGGCGGTCCAGGAGATGCCGTTGTAGTAGCGGTACTCGTAGCGGCGCACCGGGTCGGGGAACCAACCCGTTGGCGGCTGCGGCACGTTCACCGGAGCGACGCTATCCGGCATCTAGTGTCGCCCGTATGGAGATCGTGCTCATCCGACATGGCGAACCGGAATGGGTGCGCGACGGCCTCAACGTGGTCGACCCGCCGCTCACTGATCGAGGTCACCTTCAGGCCGAGCGCACCGGACGTCAGCTGTCGGGCCGTACGTTCGACCACATCATCGTGTCGCCCCTGCGCCGTGCCCGCCAGACCGCCGAGCCGTTGCTCGACCTTCTCGGCGCCGCGGAGCACATCGAGGCTTTCCTCGAGGAAATCCGTGAGCCCGACTGGCACGGCACCCCCGCAGAGATGGCCCGCGCCGCCTACGAGGAGGAACGTTCACGGGTGGCCGCCGACCGGTGGCACGGGGTTCGCGGCGGTGGGGAACCACCGCGCGAGTTCGTGGAGCGCGTGCGCGCCGGGGCGACGTCGTACTGGGAGTCGCTCGGCATGCGCAGGTCCGGTCAGGTGCTGCCGGTGTGGCATCTCGACAACCCCGATCTCAGCATTGCGGTGGTGGCGCACGCCGGCACCAATGGTGTGCTCCTGTGCCAACTGCTCGGCCTCGAGCCAGTGCCGTGGGAGTGGGACCGCTTCGTCACGATGCACAGTTCCATCACGCTGCTGCGCAGCTTCGAGATGGCCGACGGACACACCTTCTCGCTCACCCGGCTCAGCGACGTCGAGCACCTGCCCGTCGACGCCCGCACCTCGTAGCGTCTACCAGGTGCAGCGCATCCGCTTGATGCCGTTGATGAACGCGCTCTGCAGGTAATCGGGCTCACCGACGACCTCGATGGTGGGCATCCGTCGACGGAGTTCATCGAACATCACGGCGATCTCGCGACGAGCGAGGTTCGCCCCGAGGCAGAAGTGCGGGCCACCAGCGCCGAAGCCGACCTGCGCCGGCTGCGGGTTGCGTGTGACGTCGAAGCGGTGCGGGTCGGTGAACACGCTGTCGTCGCGGTTGGCCGAGTTGTACCACATCACCAACTTCTGGCCGGCCTCGATCTTCTGGCCACCCACCACGGTGTCGGCCGTGGCGGTCCGACGGAAGTGGATGACCGGGGTGGCGTACCGCACGATCTCGTCGACCGCCGTCCTCGTGTTCGCCTCCCAGTTGTTCCACCACAGGTCGCGCTGGTCGCGGTGGTCGGTGAGCAGCTTCATGCCGTGGCTGATGGCGTTGCGGGTGGTCTCGTTGCCTGCAACGACGAGCAGGATGAAGAACGAGCCGAACTCCTGCGGGGTGAGGCGTTCGCCCTCCACCTCGGCATGCATCATCACCGAGGTGAGGTCTTCACGCGGGTGGGCGAGACGGTCCTCGCCGAGCGCCTGCGCGTACTGGAACAGACCCATGCCGGCACCGAACAGGTCTTCGAACGACGTGGTGAACTCGGGGTCGCCCACGCCCAGGATGATGTTGGTCCAGTTGAGGATCTGCTCCTCGTCGGACGCCGGGATGCCCATCATCTCGCAGATGATCTGCAGTGGCATGCGGGCTGCCACCTCGTGGACGAAGTCGCACTCGCGTTCAGGGAACTGTTCGAAGAGGCGGTCGACCACGGCGGCCGACTTCTGGCGCACGTATTCCTCGACCCGGGTGATCTCCCGCGGTGTGAATCCCTTCGAGACGATCGAGCGGAGACGGAAGTGGCGGGGGTCGTCCATGGCGATCATCGACCCGAAGAACTCGCTGATCTCGAGCGGCATGTCACCGATGTTCACGCCGTTGCCACTGCAGAAGAGTTCGGGGTTGCGGCTGACGTGCCAGATGTCGTCGTGCTTGGTGAGCGCCCAGTAGCCGGGGCCGCGCGGGAATTGCGCGTCGGGGAACTCGTATTCCTCCCACCAGCTCACCGGTTGCTCGGTGCGCAGGGTGTGGAAGGCACCCTCGCGCACCTCGCGAGGGGCGACCCAGAACTCTGGATCGGAGAGGTCGAACGAACCGAGGGCCACGTCGGCGTAGTGCATCTGCGGAGCGTAACCCCGCCCTAGGCTTGGCGTCGTGCTGCAGCCTCCCCAACTCGAACGTCTTCTCGTGGTGATGGCGCACCCCGACGATGTCGATTTCGGTTCGGCGGGAACCGTCGGCACGCTCACCTCCCAGGGAGTTCACGTCACCTACTGCCTCGTCACCGACGGGGAAGCGGGCGGTAGCGACCGGGCGATGAGCCGACAGGAGATGGCCTCACTGCGGCGCAAGGAACAGACCGAGGCGGCCCATGCGGTGGGTGTGCACGATCTCGTCTTCCTCGGTCATCCCGACGGAGCGGTGGAAGCCACCCTCGCGCTGCGCCGCGACATCAGCCGTGTCATCCGCATGGTGCGACCGCAGGTGGTCATCGCCCAGTCGCGCGAGTTCAACTACGACCGCATCTTCGCCAGCCATCCCGACCATCTGGCTGCCGGAGTGGCGGCCATGGCTGCGGTGTATCCCGACGCTCGGAACCCGTTCGCCCACCCCGAACTGCTGGCCGAAGGGCTCGAGCCGTGGTCGGTCGACGAGGTGTGGCTCACCGGGCACCCCACCTTCACCGATGTCGTCGATGTCACCGACGCCGTCGACCGCAAGTTGGCCGCACTGATGTGCCACGCCAGCCAGATGCCGGAACCGGCCGCCACCGAGACGCGGGTGCGACAGTGGATGAGGGGTACGGCCGCGGCGAACGGATTGCCCGATGGCCGGTCGGCCGAGGGTTTCCGCGTGGTGTCCACATCCTGACCGGGGCTGGGTGACGGACGCCCCACTTGGAGCCGGTGCTCGGCCGCTCGCTACTGTTCAACGAACGTTCCACAAGGGGGATTCCATGAATGAAGCAGTGATCGTCGCAACCGCCCGCAGCCCCATCGGCTGCGCCAACAAGGGTTCGCTGGTCAGCATG
>CAZQPJ010000023.1:11785-15557 GCA_964595105.1 uncultured Bifidobacterium sp. | reverse complement strand
TGGCTCGGGTGACCACCACACCGGCTCCCGAATCGGGATCGCTGGTGACCGTTGACTCCGAGGCGTTCGCCCGCGTGTTCGCCACCGTGCTCGCCACTGTGCTCGACGAAAGGTTCGCCGCATGGCGCTCTGCGGCTCCGGCCGGGGCCATCACGACCCAACATGTCGTCACACCCTCCGTGACAGTTCCAGCACCGGCGAAGCGGTCGCTCGCACGCCGCGTGTTCCAGCTCGACACCGTCCTCATGGCGATGGCCTCGGCCATTGCCATCGTCCTCCTCTTCGCGTGGTTGGGCTGATCCATGAAGAACGCACCCACCACCATTCCTGAACGCCCCACTCTGGCGCCCGGCACGTTGAAGCCTCGGGAGCTCACCGAACGGCCGGGTCGCAGCGATCGCATCTTCAAGGGCGGTATCACCACCGGCGGCGTGGTGGTGCTCGCCATCATGGTGGCGGTCGGACTCTTCCTCTCCTACGAGGCGTCCGATGCGCTGAAGAAGACCGGCTTCTCGTTCCTCACCACCGCCGAGTGGCAGCCCGACAGCGGCGTGTTCGGTGTGGCGTCGGTGCTCATCGGCACCGTGCTCATCGCTCTTGTCGCAGTGGCCATCGCGCTGCCCCTCTCGATGGGGACGGCCCTGTTCATCGTCGAGGTGGCACCGCGTTGGCTTCGCTCGTCGTTGGTCACCCTGGTCGACCTGATGGCCGCCGTGCCGAGCGTCGTGTACGGCCTGTGGGGCCTCTTTCTTCTGCAGGGTCAGGTGGTCGGAGTCTCTCGTTGGATCAACACTTGGTTCGGCTGGATTCCCTTCTTCAAGGTGGCCGGAGCCTCGCCCACCGACCCGCTCGCGAGTGCAACCGTGTACACCGCCTCCACGTTCATCGCCGGCGTGGTGGTGGCCATGATGGTGATGCCCATCCAGTGCGTGGTGATGCGAGAGGTGTTCTCTCAGGTGCCGCCCGGTGAACGAGAGGGCGCCTTTGCGTTGGGCGCCACCCGGTGGGGCATGGTTCGGGTGGTCACGTTGCCGTTCGGCCGGGGCGGCATCATCGGCGGCACCATGCTGGGCCTCGGTCGGGCGCTCGGCGAGACCATCGCCGTGGTGCTCATCGTGTCGCCCCGTTTCGACATCAACTTCCATGTGCTCGAGGCAGGCGGTATCTCGGTGTCGAGCCTCATTGCCGGACGGTTCAGCGAGGCGTCCGACTTCAGCCTCTCGGCGCTCATGGCAGCCGGTCTCACCCTGTTCGCGGTCACTCTGGTCGTGAACTTCATCGCATCGTGGTTCATCGCCCGGTCGCGTTCAGGAGCGAGCAGCGAAGCATGAGTGCCACCATTGTTCCCGAGCGGCTGCCTGCGCCCACCACCCCCCAGCCTCGTCGTGCGCTCGGGAAGATGACCCGTGGCGACAAGCTGAACATCCTGGGCAGCGGGGTGAGCGCCCTTGCCCTCACGTCACTGTTGTTCGGGCGCATCACCCCGATGTCGGGCAAGTTCGGTTTCGTCATCGTGGCGTTCCTCGCGTTCCTCGCCATCTATGCAGTGCTGGTGTCGCTCACCGAGAGCCGCACCGCCGTGGTCGACAAGGTGATGACGGTGCTGCTCGGCTCGGCCGCAGTGGCGTGCTTCCTCGCTCTCTTCTCGGTGATCGCCTACACGCTCTGGCGCGGGCGCGACGCAATCCTCAAGTTCAACATGTACACGCAGGACATGAGCTCCACTGGCCCGCTCGACCCGCTCAGCAAGGGCGGCATCGCCCATGCCATCGTCGGCACGCTCATCATGACCGCCATCTCGCTCGGCATCACGGTGCCGCTCGGTCTCATCGCTGCGGTGTACCTCAACGAGAGCCGCAGTCGACTTGCGGGCACCGTGCGCACCGTGGTGACGGCCATGACCGCCCTGCCGTCGATCCTCGCTGGTTTGTTCATCTTCGCGACATGGATTCTCGTGCTCGGTTACGAGCGCTCGGGTCTGGCGGCGTCGATCGCCATGAGCATCATGATGTTGGCCATCATCATCCGCTCCGCCGACGTGGTGTTGCGGTTGGTGCCGGGCAACCTTCGCGAAGCCGCCGCGGCCCTCGGAGCCCCGCAGTGGCGAACCGTGTGGCACGTGGTGCTGCCCACCGCCCGGTCGGGTCTCACCACCTCGGTCATTCTCGGCGCCGCCCGCGGTATCGGCGAGACCGCTCCGGTGCTCCTCACCGCGGGTTTCACGTCATCGATGAACGTCAACCCGCTCAGCGCGCCGATGGTGTCGCTGCCGCTCGCCGCATTCGAGTTCGTGAGGTCGCCTCAGCCCACCCTGATCGCTCGCGGCTTTGCGACGGCCGCAGTGCTGATGATTCTCGTGCTCATCCTCTTCAGCATCGCCCGAGTGTTGGGCGGCCGACCTGCCGGCCACCTGTCGAAGCGGCAGGCGAAGCGCAGCGAGCGGGTGTCGGCCAACGACCTCCAGCGCATCGTGGCCTCGCATGGCGTCGCTCTCCGTTCCGAAGGAGCCCCCCGTTGAAAATCTCCTCGTTCTCTCCTGGCCGCGTGCTTGCACTCGCGATTGCATTCGTCGTGCTGGCCACGTCGAGCGGTGCCGGCACGGGCGTGGCCCGTGCCGATGGTTACCAGCGAATCTCCGGTGAGGGTTCGTCGTGGGCGGCGAACTTCGTCGATGCGATGCGCGTGAACGTGAAGCAGTTCGGTATCACCGCCGACTACAACCCCAGCGGCTCGTCGTCGGGCCGCAAGAACTATCTCAACGGCACCGTCGACTTCGCGGCCTCCGACATTCCGTTCCAGTTCAAGCCGGAAGACGGTTCGGCACCGGAGAACCCCGCGCCGGGCAGCTACGCCTACATGCCGGTGGTGGCCGGTGGCACCGCCCTCATGTACAACCTGCTCATCAACGGCAAGCGGGTTACCAACCTGCGTCTGTCGGGCGAGAACGTGGTGAAGATCTTCACCGGCGCCATCAAGACCTGGAACGACCCGGCGCTGCAGGCCGACAACCCGGGTCTCGTGATGCCGGGCCGAGCCATCGTGCCGGTGGTTCGCTCCGACGGCTCTGGCTCCACCGCCCAGTTCACCAAGTGGATGATCAGCCGTTATCCGGCACTGTGGAACGACTACTGCAAGCGGTCGGGCCGAGCTCCGGCATGTGGTTTCACCTCCTATTACCCGACCATTCCCGGCATGATCGGCCAGAACGGCGACCTCGGTGTGTCGGGTTACGTGGCGCAGAACTTCGCCGAGGGTGCCATCGGCTACGTGAACTACTCGTACGCGCTCGGCTCGCAGTTCCCCGTGGCAAAGGTGCTGAACGCCGCCGGCTTCTATACCGAGCCCACTCCCGAGAACGTTGCCGTGTCGCTGTTGAAAGCGCGGATCAACAAGAACGAGGCCGACCCAACGGTGTACCTCACGCAAGACCTCGAGGGTGTGTACACCGACACCGACCCGCGCAGCTATCAGCTGTCGTCGTACTCGTACTTCATCCTGCCCACCAAGATCGGTGGCCAGTTCAACGAGGCGAAGGGCAAGACGCTCGGCGACTTCGCCTACTACATGATGTGCCAGGGGCAGCAGCAATCGGCCTCACTCGGCTATTCGCCGATGCCCATCAACCTCGTGCAGGCGTCGTTCGAACAGATCGCCAAGATTCCCGGTGTCGTGGTCGAAAGCATCGACATCAAGACCTGCAAGAACCCGACGTTCTCGGCCGACGGCACCAACACGCTGGCGAAGAACGCGCCACAACCACAGGCGTGCGACA
>CAZQPJ010000023.1:0-11685 GCA_964595105.1 uncultured Bifidobacterium sp. | reverse complement strand
TCGACCCGACGGCCACCACGCTCGACCCCAACAGCGGCGGCGTGGTCGACCCGGGTACCGGTGGCTGTGATGCGGAGACCGGCGTGGGCTGCGACACGGGCGCCGGCGGCGGTGTGGTGGATCCGGGCGCCGGTCAGGCCGGCGGCGGTCAGGTGAGCCCGGTCGTTCCCACCACCCTCACCGAGACCACGGGCCTCAACTCCACGGCGTTCATGCTGCTCGTGATCGCGCTCACCATGGCACTCGTGCTGGTGCCGGCACTCGTCTGGCGTCGAATGGCCGCGGGCCGGAGCGGTTCATGAAGTTCCCCACGGTGCAGCGCGCCTTGGTGGCCACCGCGCTCGGCGTGGTGCTGGCCGCCATGTTTGCTGCGCCCTCCAGCGCGGTGACGCAGCCCATTCCGGCAGAAGGGCTCGCCGGCAGCCAGGGCACCGATACGCGACTGCCACCCACTCCGTCGCAGGTGACGGTGAACGGTCGAGGAAAGTTTGCGGGGCTCGCTATCACTGTCAACCAAACTCGGAGTCTCAACAATCAGGCCATCTCGGTGTCGTGGGCCGGTGGCACCCCCACGGTCAACGGCCCCAACGCGTTCAATGCCAACTTCCTGCAGATCATGCAGTGCTGGGGTGACGATGATGGATCCGTTCCCGGCAATCCCGGCCCGCCGCCTGAACAGTGCATCTTCGGTGCGTCGGCGGCGAAGTATGGCGGCGTGAGCGGCGCAGTGCCTCCGGGCCTGTCATCGTCCCGAGTGATTTCTCGCACGGATTGGCCGAACTTCAGCCCGTCGGTAGGGGTCGCCGACTTCTCCACCACGAATGTATGGAGGAAGTTCCGTTCCGTCGCCGGTGAAGAGGTCGGCATCCATATCGACCAGACGTTCAACCCGGCGGTGGGCGGTAACGGCTACTGGCTCAACTCATTCTTCAACATCATCACCACCAACGAGATCGCGGCGTCCACCATTCGCAAGGACGGAACAGGTGAGGCGCTGTTCGAGGTGCAGACTGGCGTGGAGTCGTCAGGGCTCGGGTGCGGTCAGCGCGTGCAGCCTCAACTCGACGGTTCCAAGGTGGTGCCGAAGTGTTGGCTGGTGGTGGTTCCCCGCGGCACGCCCACTGACGAGAACGTCGGTACGGGCTACGAAGAAGGCGCCGATGGTTACGGTGTGGCCACCTCGCCGTTGTCGACCACTGCGTGGGCCAATCGAATCGCAATCCCCCTCGAGTTCAACCCGGTCGACTCGCCGTGTGACATCGGCGCCGAGGAGCGGCGTCTCACCGGAACCGAGTTGGCGCTGCGAGCCATCGCCAACTGGCAGCCGACGCTGTGCCTCGCGGGTGGTCTGCCGCCCTATTCGTTTGCGCCTGCAAGCGACGCGACGGCGCGGCAACAACTCGTCTCGGGATCGTTCGGCTCGCCGAAGATGGTGGCAATTTCGCGCCCGATATCGCCGGATCAGATCGATCCGGCGAATCCGGTGATCTACTCGCCGTTGGCCATCTCCGGACTCACGATCGGCTTCAACGTCGAACGAATTCCGCTGCCCACCGCTGGTGCAGCATTCGACGACGTGCGCGGTCAGCGAGTGGCGAGGATGAACCTCACGCCTCGCCTCGTGGCGAAGTTGCTGACGCAGTCGTACCGGGCTGCGGTGACCTACGTGTCGAAGGCACCGGACTATGCCTGGCTGCCGGGCAACCCACTCGACTTGGTGCTCGATCCCGACTTCGTGCAGTTCAACCCTGAATTCGCCGAACTTGCGGTCTCCGACCCGCGTACGTTCAGCGGGTTGGTGCTCCCCGCGGGTAACTCCGATGCCGCGCAGCAGATCTGGCAGTGGATCTTCGCTGATCCCGAGGCGCTGGCGTGGCTGAAGGGCAGCCCCGACCCGTGGGGCATGAAGGTGAACCCCGCTTACGCGGCGACGCCGGCACTCAACACCTTGGGTCAAGCTTTTGGTACCCCGATGCCGAACAGCTTCCCGAAGGCGGAGCCGTACTGCTATCAGGCGCCGGGCGTGGGTGATCGTGGCAGCATCATCCCGCCGCCGATGTGCGGAACCGACTGGATGCCGTACAGCCGTGGTTATGGCGAGTCGGCTCGCATTGGTCGTATTGCCTACGACGGAGCGAAAATCAACCTCGATCCGTTCGCTCTGTCCACGAGCGGCGCATGGAAGTCGGTTACGCCGCAGGGCCTCGGCGAACGAGCGATGCTGGTGGTCACTGATACGCCCTCTGCATCGCTGTTCGGCCTGCAGACGGTCGCGCTCAGCCGTGCCGGTGACAACGCAGCGGGTCGAACCTTCATCGCCCCGACGAGCACCACGTTGCTGTCGGCAGTGGCGGCCATGAAGTCGCCGACCGATGTGACGGTGCTCGAACCGATTACCTCCGGCCTTCCGGCTACGGCGTACCCGCTCGCCACGGTCACCTACGCCGCCTCCACCCCGGTCTCGATGTCTGCCCAGGAGCGAACCGATTACGCAGCGTTCCTCGAGTACGCGGTGGGGGCTGGTCAGAACCCGGGCCCCGACTTCGGTCAGCTGCCGGCTGGCTATGCGCCTCTCACTCAGGCTCTGAAGGACAAGGCTGCCGCTGCCATCACCAAGGTACGCACCTTGCAAGCTCCGGCACCGACCACCACGACAACGCCGACTACTCGCCCCACCTATCGCCCGCCGGTGACGTATCCGGTGGTGACGTACCCCGAGTACACCGTGCCGACCGAGACCACGCCGATTGATACCGGCACCCCCGACTCCACCACCACGACGTCCGAGCCATCGGCGACCACGTCGACGACGCCGTCGGCAACCAGCACCACGGCTGCCCCGGCCACCGCCGTCACGCCCCGCAGCCCAGCCGGCAGGGGCCGCTTTGCGGTGGTTGTGCTGGGCATCGTGGCGCTGGGCTCTGCCGCCGCAGTGCTCGAGATCACCAAGCGGCCGCGTCGCCGTGCGCCGAGCGTCCTTGTCGACGCTGGATCGGCAGGACCACGATGAGCCGACTGCTACGTGGGGTGGTGCTGGCCTCGGTCGTCGGCGCTGTACTGCTGCCATCGTTCTCGGCGAGTGCGGCCCAGCAGGTCGGACCTGCGGTCGATCTCGGCGATGTCAGCATCGTGAAGGGGAGCGATCCCTCATCGCCGGTGCGAAACGGAAAGGCCGACTCGGAGTTTCGGGTGCTCCTGCCTTCCGGCTCGACCTGTCCGGGTGACAGCGCCACCGGACAGTGGCGCGTTCAGACCTTCATGGTGCCGGTCGGCGTCGATCCCGGCACCTTGAAGTATTCGGGCGCCGGCCCCGAGGGTACCGACCAGTTTCCCCTCTACACGGCCGATGCCGCCCAACATTCGTGGGTCAACAAGGTGCTGCCCCTCAACACCTCGACCGACCCGGCCACCACGATTCCCGCGTTGCCGATCTTCAGCTTCTCGGCGATCAGTGTGGTGAAGGTCACCGAAGGCTCGTACCGCGTCGGTGTTGCATGCACCCTGTTCGGCGCGACCGCGCAGTACTGGGACACGGTGGTCGATGTCACCGGCTCGAGTCTCGGCAATCCTGCCTCGTTCCGCTTCACGGTCCCCGGGGCGCCGGCTCCTCCGGCTCGATCGGGTCCCCCCGTCTGGGTCGTGGTCGCGATCAGCGCGTTCGGTCTGCTCGGTGGGGCTGCGCTCGTTGCAGCACTGCGCCGGGCCCGTCTCTCTTCTTCGAACGAACTCTCACGGAAGGAACATCGATGAACACTGTCGAAACGCTCGGGAACCGACTCCGATTCACCGCTCGTGCGGCCGGAGTGGCTGCTCTTGTTGGTGCAGTGGCGCTGGTAGCCGGCCCCACCGGAGCGGTGATGGCGGCCACCAACGCCGGAGCCGTGCAGATCTTGGTGCCGCCCGGATCCGTCACGGCGGGCCAGCCGCTCACCACCGGTGGTACCAGCACCGCCTTCACAATGACACCACCGTCGGGTGCGGCGTGCACTGGTGACTCCATCGCTGGTTACCGCGTTCAGACGTTCATGGTGCCCGCCACCGTTGACCTCGCCACGCTCACGTTCAACGCTTCCGGTCCGGTCCCGGCCGGCTCGGGCTCGGCCTATCGTCAGCCGATGTTCAGCACCACCGGCACGCCGTTCGTGAACAAGACCACGGGTGCCGGCACCGGCGCATTGGCGAGCCTTCCGTCGTATTCGTTTGCGTTCGTGCCGGACGCGACGGGTACGTTCCTTCCGCCCGGCACCTACAAGATCGGCTATGCGTGCACGCTCGGGCCGGCGGGACCCACCCAGCTCGACAAGTACTGGAGCACCCAGATCACCATCGTGGCATCGGGCACGGATCCACTCGGCCTCACCTGGACCACGGCCACTGTGACACCGCCCACCACGACCACCACACTGGCGCCCACCACCACGTTGGCGCCCACCACCACCGCTGCGGCCACCACCACGACGGTGCGACCCACCACCACGACCACGGCGGTCACGTCCACCACTGTCTCGGGCGGCAGCACCACCACGACGGCGGCAGCCACCACCACCACTACCGCGTCAGCGACCACGACGACGCTCAGCGATTCGGGTGGGGCCACCACCACCACCGAGTACACGGGAACCGGCCTCGTGTCGACGGGCGGCAACGTGGCCCCCAAGGTGTTGTGGGGGCTCTTCCTGCTCTTGATCGGACGCATGGTGCTGTTGGTGGCGCGACCGATTCGAGTGCGAGATTCGGGTCGTTGATGCACATGGCCGCGCACACCGACACCCCCGCCGATGAGGGCAGCACCTCGGTGCCGCCCCTGTCGCCGCGCGCTCAACTGGCGCGCGGTGTGTTGGTGATGGTGTTGGCTTTGTCGGGTGCGCTGCTGGTGCAACTGTTGGTGCTGAGCCATCTTCAGCATCGTTCGTCGCAGGCCGAGCGGTTCGCCGAGTTCCGACGCGAACTCGCGCTCGGTACCGCTCCATCCGGACCCGCCGACGATCAGGGTCGACAACTCGTTCCGGGTACCGCCGTTGCATTCCTCGAGATCCGCTCGATCGGCCTCAAGGAACTAGTCAGCGAGGGAACCTCGTCGGGCGTGCTCGCGAACGGAGCCGGTCATCGTCGGGACACACCGTTTCCGGGGCAACTCGGGACGAGTGTGGTGATGGGCCGTCGAGCCGCATACGGCGGTCCGTTCGCCGATATCACCAGCCTGAAGAAGGGCGACGAGATCACGGTCACCACCGGCCAGGGCGTGTTCAGGTACAAGGTCCTCGGCGTTCGCCGTGAGGGTGATCCCACACCGCCACCGGTGGCAGCGGGCGGCGCTCGTCTGGTGCTCGTCACGGCCGGTGGATCGTCGTACCTGCCCTCCGGCGTGGTGCGCGTCGACGCCGACCTCGACGGCACGCCCGCCATCGGGGCCCGCCCCCTGTACACGGCGGCCACGCTGCCGAGCGCCGACAAGCCGCTGGCTGGCGACAGCGGCACCATCTGGGCTCTTGCGCTCTGGTTGCAGGCACTCACCCTTCTCTCGGTGGCCGCCATTTGGTCGTGGCACCGTTGGGGTCGTGCACAGACCTGGGTGGTGTTCCTTCCCATCATCCTCCTCGTCGGTCTCATGACCGCGAGCGAGGTCACCCGTCTTCTCCCCAACCTGATGTGAGACCCTGGAGCCGTCATGTCGACCTTCGAATCCCTAGAGCATCTCTTCGCTGATGGCGGCGCTGCCTCCTCCAACGACGTGCTGGTGCGCATCCCCGGCTCGTGGGTGGTGCAGCTCGCCGAGACCTCACCCCTCGGCAGCACTGCGTCGGTCGACGACGTGCACACGGCCACGGTGGTGGTCACCCGTGATCGCGTGCTCGCCGTCGATGGTGACATCGAATGGTCGTGGTCGGTGGCCGACATGCAGTCGGTGGTGCACGGCGCTCAGGGGGGCTGGACACTGTTCGTGGTGAGCGGAGTCGATCACTTCGGCGTGCGCGTGCCCGCCCAGCGGGTGACTGAGTTCCGTGCTGCCTTGGGCAACCTCACCGTGGTGACGCCGCCGCCTCCTCCGCCCCCGCCGCCTCTCGCAGCAGCAGCGCCGTCGTGGCAGCCGCCGGCACCCGACGCACCCGTCGAGGATCCCACGCCGGTGTCGATTCCTGTCATCACGCCCGCGGTGCAACCGGTGGGTGCAGCATCGGAGCTCGCAGGTCCCGCCGGCCTGGCCGGTATCGATGCCCGCAGTATTTCGGCATGGTTCGGCAACCACCAGGTGCTCGATCGGGTGTCGTTGTCGATGCCAGCCGGCGAGGTGACAGCCCTCATCGGACCATCCGGTTGCGGCAAATCGACGTTCCTGCGAATCCTGAATCGCATGCACGAGATGATTCCGTCGGCCTCGATGGCGGGCGAAGTTTTGGTGGATGGCCACGACATCTATGACCCCGACCGGAAACTCACCGATGCGCGCCGTGAGGTGGGCATGGTGTTCCAGAAGCCGAACCCCTTCCCGGCGATGTCGATCTACGACAACGTGCTCGCCAGCCTCCGCCTCACCGGCGTGAAGGCGAGCCAGAGCGTGAAGGACGAACTGGTCGAGTCGTGCCTCATCAAGGGTGGCCTGTGGAACGAGGTGAAGGACCGCCTTCGCAAGCCCGGTGGCGGCCTCTCCGGTGGCCAGCAGCAGCGTTTGTGCATCGCACGCGCGCTGGCCATCAAGCCGCGTGTTCTCCTGATGGACGAGCCGTGCTCTGCGCTCGATCCCACGTCCACGCGCCGCATCGAGGAGACCATCATCGAGATCGCGTCGGAGGTGACCATCGTCATCGTCACGCACAACATGCAGCAGGCGGCGCGTGTGTCGAACCAGTGTGCGTTCTTCCTCGCTGAGCAGGGAACTCCGGGCGTGATCGTGGAGTACGGGCCCACGTCGACGATGTTCAGCACACCCATCGATCCGCGAACGAACGACTACGTGAACGGTCGTTTCGGGTGACCTGAAGGTGTCCACCATATGAACTCTTGCGGGTAACACCTGCTGTTCATCTCGACGCCAATCGGTTGACAGATGGCCCTGAGAACATCCCTCCCGACCGGCGTTCCAGCCGGATGGACACAGCACGAAGGGAACCCCAGAGTCACCATGTTGACCTCATTCAGCAAGAGGCGGGCGCTGTTCGCAGCGATCGTCACAGTCGGCCTCGCAGCGCCGGCGTTCACTGGATCAGCCTCGGCCGATCCGAAGCAGTTCGGTGCCCTCGTGGGCGTCGGCTCCGACACCACCGAGAACGTCGTCAACGGCTTCGCCGGCTACGACAACGGCTTCTACTACTCGCCGGTGAAGTCGCCCACCGGTGACCGTCAGCTCGTCTCGTGGGATGCAACTGCTCCGGTCGGCGCAGCCGACAACTGCATCAGCCTCGCTGGTGGTATCAAGGTGCAGCGTCCCAACGGCTCCACCAACGGTCGTGCGGCGCTGAGCCGTGCGTTCGACGGTGTTGCTGTCACCAACGCCGCTGGCGGCTGGGGCACCACCGCCGACTGTGGTCCCGCCACCAACGGCGGCCGCCAGGACGTGTCGGGTCTCATCGACTTCGCTCGTTCGTCGAGCGGCCCCAGCACCGGTGACACCGGCACCTCGCTCACCTACGTGCCGTTCGCACGTGACGCCGTGGGCATTGCGTACTACCGCGCTGCGGGTAGCCCGGTGACCGACTTCACCTATGCCGAACTCGAGGCGCTGTACAAGGGCACGGGCACCACGCCCAACGTGCTCACCAAGAGCAACGGCACCACCAACGTCGACATCATCGCCTGCGGTATCCAGCTCGGCTCGGGCACCCAGAAGTTCAACCTCAGCGCGCTGAACGGCGCCAGCGCGACGTCGGTCACCACGTCCCAGGAAGCAGCGGCGACCGCCGCATGCAACGCCGCCGGCACGGGTACCCGTCTGCAGGAGCACGACGCGGCCGGCCTGAAGGCGAAGGGTGATGCCCTCGAGGCAACCCGCCCCGGTATCGAAGTGATCGTGTTCTTCTCGGCGGCCAAGTTCATCGCCAAGCGCAACGGCCTCGTTCCCGGTGACCCGGCGGCGTACAACGTCGACCTCGCCACCATCTCGTCGGCCTTCAGCACCGCGAACATCGGCAAGCCCTACTCGGGCACCGGCACGAGCACCTCGGTGAACTCGACCTACTACGGCGACAGCAAGTTCAGCCGCAAGGTCTACAACGTCATCCCGACGTCGGTTCTCACCGGCGCCGGTAACACCGACATCAAGGAGATCTTCATCGGCACCACGGCCAGCCCGACCGCCCGTCTCTGCGACACGGCTGCCCAGGCCACCGTGGCAACGCTCGGCTTCGCCTCGGAGTCGACCTGCGGCTCGCAGAGCACCAAGGGCTCGTTCATCGCCGGCGTGTTCAACGTCTGATCCAGCGGCACTGCACTTCAACCAACACACATCGAAAGGTTCAACACCACCATGAAACTCAAGCTGAGTGCAGTGCTCACCGCAGTGGCGGCAATCGCCGCCACTGCAGTGGGCCTCACCACCACCACCTCGTTCGCAGCACCGCTCTCGGCGGGTGCTGCGGCCGCAGGCACCAACACCATTTCGCCCACCTCGGGCACTGAGACCACCACCATCACGCTCACCCCGCCCGCAGGCGCAGCCTGCCCGGGTGACTCGGCCACCGGCGGCTACCGCTTCCAGACCTTCATCGCCTCGAGCGGTGTCGACCTGGCAGTGTTGGCCTACAACGCCAGCGGCCCGGTGAACCCCGGCGGCTCGGCCTTCGTGGCCCCGCTGTACAGCACCGCCGGCGTGCCCCAGGTGAACAAGACCACGGGCACCGGCACCGGCGCCCTTGCGGGTCTGTCGACCATCAACTTCGCCACCAACGTTCCGGTGGCGAACGGCCAGTACAACATCGGCTACGCCTGCACGCTGAGCGGTGCAACCGAGCGCTACTGGAGCACCCCCATCACCATCTCGAGCAGCACGGCCACCACGCTGAGCTTCTCGTATGGCTGGGTGCCGAATGCCATCACGCTGTCGCTCACCTCGTATGCAGCCACGTCGTGCACCATCGGTATCAGCGCTCCGGTTGCCAGCCCGGCCGCCACCAGCACCACCATCACCTACACCCCGACCGGCACCATCCTGGCCGGCGCGGTGACGGTGAGCGGTTCGCCGTCGTCGGCTACGTCGGACGTCCGCACCGGTCTGGTGCAGGGTCAGGCGTACAACGTGACGGCCACGCAGACGAACGTCGCCGGCACTTCGGCGGCGTCGAACACCGTGTCGTGCACCCCGAGCGTGATTGTGGCGGCTCCGACCGTCGCTGTCGCCCCCGGTGTGCTGTCGGTGGTCGCCAGCTGGACCCCGGCTGGTTCGCCCACCAACTACACGGTGAACGTGTTCAGCTGCCCCGGCGCCACCGCCAGCGCTGGTGCGTGCACCACGCCCGTGACGGGTTCGCCCTTCACCACTGCCACCACCACGCAGACGGCCGCCAGCCTCACCGCCGGCACGCTGTACTTCGTGAGCGTCACGGCGAACTACGCCGCTGGTACGTCGGCTCCGGCCGGCACCGGTTCGGCGACGGCTCTCGCCAACACGCTGATCAGCCAGACCGTGACGGCCACCCGTCCTGCCGGTGCGCTCGTGCTCACCCAGCAGTGCGGCCTGTACGGTGCGATGGCGTCGGAGACGGTGCCCGGTTTCGGCACCATCGCCGCCCAGACCGCTACTGGCACTGGTTCGGCTCCCACCCTGACGCCTGGCGGCGCTGCCGACTCGCTGTTCGGTCAGTACCCGTACCCGGTTGACGGCTCGGGCGTTCCGAACGCCAACTACCCGACGTACTGCGGCGTGAGCCTCGGCACCGGTCAGCTGATCACCACCGGCACGCTCGCCGGTGAGTACTTCACGGCCACGGGCCGTCTGCCGCAGATCACGGTGGTCGACACCCGTGACAGTGATTCGGCCTGGAGCCTCACCGCTTCGGCGAGCAACTTCACGAGCGGTGCGAACAGCTTCTCGGGCGACTACCTCGGCTGGACCCCGCAGGTGAACTTCACCTCGGGCCCGACCCTTGCTGGCTACGACCAGGTGGTGACCGCTGGTGCGGCCGTCAACCCGTCGAGCGTGGCCACCGCCACCGGCGTGAACAACGTGCCGGGTGCAGGCCTCGGTGTGAGCCGTACGGCTGCCTCGGCCAACGCTGGTCAGGGTCTGGGCATGGCCCAGGTCGACACCCGCCTGAAGCTGCTGATTCCGCTGACCGCCAAGAACGGCACCTACACCGCCACCTTGACCTTCAGCGTCATCTGATAGACGCCCTCGGGCATACTTCACATCACAACCCAACGGTGGTGCGGGGCGGGTCGCCGCTCCGCACCACCCGGGTGCGATGGAACTCTGAAAGAACATGATGCGCTTCACTTCTCGCCACTGGGCCACCTCGCTTGCGGTGGCCGTTGTTGCTTTTTCGACGCTCATCGGCGTAGCCGCCGCCACTGCGCCGCCCACCACGCCCGTCGAGTCGTCATCCACCGCCGTGCCCGCTGCGCCGACCTCCTCCGGCGATGGTGGCGTCCAGGTGGTGCAGAGCTGGGCATTGTCGCCCGCTTCCGAGAACGCGAGCAGCGGCACCCGGCCCTTCCTCACCTACAGCGTGGCGCCGGGTGACACGGTGAACGACAAGATCACCGTCTACAACTTCGGCAACGTGCCGCTCACGCTCAACATCTACGGCGTCGACGCGTTCAACAACGTCGACGGCAAGTTCGACATTCGCCCCGCATCGCAGTCGCCCGTTGACGCCGGAGCGTGGGTGCGACTCGACCAGAACCTGGTCACGGTGCTGCCTCGCAAGCAGATCACCATCCCTGTCACCATCACCATCCCGGCCGATGCGACACCGGGCGACCATGTGGGCGCCGTGGTGGCTGGCGTGAGCGCCCAGGGCCAGGGCGCCGACGGGCAGGTCATCAACCTCGAGCGCCGCACCGGCACTCGGCTCTACATTCGGGTGGCGGGCGACGTGTCGCGGTCGGTGGTGGTCGGCACCGTCACGGCTGAATACCGCCATCGCCTGCTCGAACCGTTCGTCGGCGGCACCACGCACATCACCTATCGCCTCGAGAACCGAGGCAACGTGCGAGTGGGCGGCAAGGTCACCGTCGAAGTGACCGCGCCGTTCGGTCTTGCCAAGCGAACGGTGGTGTTCGACAAGATCGACGAGATCCTTCCCGGGCAGAAGTTCGAACTCTCCACCGATGTCCCTGATGTGCGCGCGCTGATGTTCGGAACTGCGACTGTCACCTTCGAACCATCGGCAGATGGCACCGACCCTGCAGGACCAGCCTCCACCTCGAGCGACTCGTTCTTCGCGCCGCCGATCGGCCTGCTCCTGTTGGTGCTGCTGCTCGTCGTACTGCTGCTGGTGCTGCGGCGGCGGCGACTTCGGAACCGGGTCGATGCAGCGCCACAGGAGGCGCTGAAGGTATGAGGCGCTCGGCGTTGCGTCTCGTTGCCGCATCGCTGGTGCTGGTGGGAATGCTGCCGGGCGCAGCGCGGGCCGACGGCCCCACCGTCGAGATCGATGGCGACACCACGGTGGCGACCGGCGGGACGGTCGACATTCGAATCTCGGGTTTCCAGACATCGTTCGTCACCATCAGCACATGCGGCAACGAGGC
>CAZQPJ010000022.1:0-15693 GCA_964595105.1 uncultured Bifidobacterium sp. | reverse complement strand
CCTGGCAGCGGCGTTGGCGACCGACCCGCAGGTGTTGATCGGCGACGAGCCGACCACCGCACTCGATGTCACCACACAGCGCGAAGTGCTCGACCTGCTCGAGCGCATCCAACGCGACAGGGCGATGGCTCTCCTGCTGATCACACACGACCTCGGGGTGGCGCGCGAGCGCGCTGACCGAATACTGGTGATGTACGCCGGCAGGTTGGTGGAAGAGGGACCGGGTGCGGCAGTGTTCACCACGCCCCTACACCCCTACGCCGCTGGCCTGCGCGACTCCGACCCGCCCCTTCACCGAAGGCTGCCCCGCCTGCCCGCCATTCCCGGTTCCGTGCCCCGTGCATGGGAGGTCACCGCGGGATGCGTGTTCGCCCCGCGCTGCAGCAGGGTCTCTGAGAGATGCCGCACCGAAAGCCCACACCTGACCGGTGATGACCGGAGGGTTGCATGCTTCCTTCCGCTCGACCCCACCGAGGCGGCACCCTCGGTGCAGGATGCAGCAGCGGCACCGCACAGCCACAACACCGCCACACCCACCCTCGTCCACGTGTCGAGGCTCACGAAGCGGTTCACCACCGAGCAGCCGCTAGCCCTCGATGACGTCAACATCCGAGTGAACGCTGGTGAAGCGGTCGGCATCGTTGGCGAGAGCGGTTCGGGCAAGACCACGCTCGCCCGATGCCTCGTGGGTCTCGAACGCGCGGACAACGGTGACATCATGTGGCACCGCGAGGGCACGCCCGCCGCACGGGCTCAGATCGTGTTCCAGGACCCCACCTCGGCACTCAATCCCAGCCTCAGCATTGGTGCGGCTCTGGCCGAGGCACTACGGGCCGGTGGCCGATCCGCATCCGAGGTGCCCGACCTGCTCGCGATGGTGGGCCTGCCTGCCGACTACGCCCGACGGCGCCCCGCCGCCCTGTCGGGCGGTGAACAACAGCGCGTGGCCATCGCCAGGGCCGTGGCACCGCGCCCCGCACTGCTCATCTGTGACGAGCCGGTGAGTTCGCTCGATGTCAGCGTGCAGGCACAAGTGCTCAATCTCATGAACGACCTCATGCAGCGACTGGGCATCGCCGTGTTGTTCATCACCCACGACCTCGCAGTGGTACGACAGGTGGTAACCCGCGTGTACGTGATGCACAATGGCCGCGTGGTGGAGGAAGGTCCGATTGACGCCATGATCGAGCATCCGCAGCACGAGTACACGCGCCAACTCTTCGCGTCGGTGCCACGCTCATGACCGCTCACGCCGCCCACCAGTCGAGCCACTCGCACGGCCATTCGCCCGATGAGGGTGCCACGGTTCGCAGAGCCGTTTCCGCCAACATGCGCAGGTCGCGTCTCGCCCGCGGCATGAGCCTGCGCGACATGTCGGGCATCACCGGCCTCAGCACTGCACTGTTGTCACAGGTCGAACGGGAGACCGCGAACCCGACGGTTGCGGCACTCACCCGCATCGCCGAGGCTCTCGACCTTTCCTTCGCCGAACTCACCCGCGTCCAGTTGCTCGAGCCCGAGATCATCAGGGCCGCCGACACGCGAAGCGTTGGCGCCGGGGCCACCGGACGCATGTTGTTCGCCATGATGGAACGCCGACGGTTCGACATCAGCGAAGGGTCACTGCCACCGCACACGGCAGGCGTCTTCAGCGACCACGGCCGCGGCTCAGTGGAGCATGGCTATGTGGTCGCTGGTGAGGTGACCTTGCAGATCGGCGATGCCACGCATCATCTCGGCACAGGCGATGCTGTCAGGTTCTCGTCGTCGGTCCCGCACGCCTACAGCACCGCCGACTCCGACGCCGTCCTCCTCACCGTCGTCGTCTACGCGGATGAGTGAGGAAGGCACGATGGCGAGCACCACCTCCACCGATCGTCTTCTGGCGCTCGACGCTCCGCAACACGCATCACTGTCGCCCGATGGGCTACGACTACTGCTCACCACCTCCCGGATCGAGCCCGAGCACAACCACGAGATCACCAACGTCAGCATCGTCGACGTTGGGTCAGGCCTCGCCACTCCGGTGCACCTTGCGGGCGAAGGCCACTCACCCGTCTGGTCGCCCGACGGCCGGGCGGTTGCATGGACTGCCACCATCGACGGCACTGCAACGGTGATGGTGGCAGCTGACCTCCACGCTGAGGGCCGCGAACTGGCTTCGATTCGCGGCTGCACATCGTCACCCGTCTGGTCGCCCGACGGCACACGCCTCGCCGTCACCATGGGCCGGGGAACCCGGCTCGATCGCAGCATGCCCTACCGGTGGTTGCGGCCAATCGCAGCGTTCGACGCCACCGGACCGCTGGAAGATCCACCCCAAGTGTGGGTGGTCGAAGTCGCCACCGATCAGCGGCGTGCGCTCACCGACGACCAGTGGTGGTGGTCGGCACCCGAATGGTCGCCCGATGGCACGCGGCTCGCCGCCACCGCGGGAACCGATCCAGAGGGTCGCCTCCGCGGCCAGCACCTCGCCGTCATCCACATCGACGCCTCTCCCCACGGGCCGCAACGGCTCGGGCTCCCCCGGTGCCGTTCCATGTCGGTGGCATGGCTGCCCGACGGGCGCCTCGCCGCGCTCATGGCCGAGCCGCAGGCCGACGGGCTCGGCAGCGACGCGGCCGTCTTCATCGTCGACCACCCAGGCTCGGCGAATGAAGTCGTCATCCGCATCAACCGCCCGTTCCTCCACGGCGATGTCTACGGCGACTCTCCCGCCGTGCTCGCCGAGCTCTACGAGCGGGTGCTCCTCTCCGATGGAACGGGTCGCCTGGTGCTGCGTACCGGCAGCCGAGGGCGAATGGCCGTGGAACGCTTCCATCCCGACGAACCCGACTCGTTCGAGCAACTCGCCGGTGGTGACCGGTGCTGCTCACCGGTGGCAGCAGCGGGTGATCTGGTCATCATCACGTCACAGTCGTGCGACCGGCCCGCCGAACTCGCTGTCATCGAGGGCCGCACACAACCTGAACGCACTCTCACCGACTTCGGTGGATCACCCGCGGTGGACGTCCATCGTTTCACCGTCGTCACGAGCGACGAAGTCACACTCGACGGTTGGCGCCTCACACCACATGGCGCTGGCCTTCCCCTGCCGACAGTGCTGATGGTGCACGGCGGCCCCCACTTCACCTTCGGCGAGATGTTCTCACTCGACGCCCACGCCCTGTGCGCCGCAGGCTTCGCCGTGCTCTACACCAACCCGCGTGGTTCCACCGGCTACGGGACTGCATTCGCACAGGCCTGCCATGGAGACTGGGCCCACGGCCCGGCAGCCGACCTGCTCGCCGTGGTCGACCACGCCATCGATGCTGGTTGGGTCGACGAACGCCGCCTCGGCGTGATGGGTAACTCGTACGGTGGCTACATGTCGGCGTGGCTCGTCGGCACCACTCAACGGTTCGCCGCCGCGGTCATCGAGAACCCGGTCACCGACTTGGTGTCGATGTACTACACGAGCGACATCGGAACGACCTTCTTCCCGGGCAGCTTCGGTGGTGGTCCGAACGAGCTGCCTGACCTCTACCGATCGCAGTCGCCCATCACGCATGCGCAGGAGTGCCGAACCCCTTGCCTGTTCGTGGTCGGCGAAGTCGATCGACGGTGTCCGTCGGCGCAGGCCTGGGCGATGCACCGCGTGTTGCACCTCCAGTCGGTACCCAGCGAGATGCTCGTGCTTCCCGAGTGCTCGCACGAGGGCAGCACCTACGGGCCTCCCGTTGCACGAAGGGCTGCCGACGCGGCGGTGGTCGAGTGGTTCCAGCGGTGGCTGTGAGGTCAGCGACATCGTCCGCTCTCCCGTCGCATAGCCTCGGCGCATGACCGAGCTCCTTGTCACGGGCCGCATCTTCACCGCCGACCAGCAGCATCCGTGGGCCGACGCCCTCGCCGCCCGGGATGGCATCGTCGTGAAGGTCGGCACGGTCGACGACGCACGTGCGGCGCTGGCCGATGACGCAGTGCACCTCGATGCCGGCGACGGCGTGGTGATTCCCGGTTTCGTCGACGGTCATGCCCACCTGCTCAACAACGGTGCCGCGCTCACCAGAGCGGCACTGCGCCCGTGCACCACGCTCGAACAGATCCAGTCGACACTTCGCGTATGGGCCGACACCAACCCCGATGCGCCACGGGTGATGGGCGTCGGCTGGACCTTCTCGGCCGTACCCGGCGGCAAGCCCACTCGGCACATGCTCGACACCATCATCGACGACCGTCCGGTGTACCTCGACGCCAGCGACCTTCACAGCGTGTGGTGCAACTCGGCGGCACTCGCCGAACTCGGCATCGACGACGACACGCCAGATCCCATCGGCGGTCAGATCGTCCGCGACCAGCATGGCGTGGCCACGGGACACCTGCTCGAGAACGCCGGCTACCACATCGCCTGGCCGGTGATGAACCGTCGCTCACACGCCGACGCCGACCGGTTCCTGCGCGCCGCCGTCGACGCCTATCTGGCCTCGGGTACCACCGCCGCAGTCGACATGGGGCTCGATGCGTCGGCGCTTGCGACCATGCTGCGCGCCGACGAGCGCGGCGAACTGCCGTTCACCATCGTCGGGCACTGGTTGGTGAACCGCACCGGCGACCCGGCCACCGAGGTGGAGCAAGTGCACGAGGCAGCCCGCATGGCCGCAGCGCACTCCACCGGCCGCGTACGGGTGGTGGGCATCAAGCTCATCACCGACGGCACCATCGACGGCTGCACGGCCGGCATGTGCCAGCCCTTCGTGAACGGCGAACCCGGCGACATGGTGTGGCCGCGCGAGGCGCTGGAACCCGTGGTGCTCGCAGCCGACGAGGCGGGCCTGCAGATCGCCCTGCACGCCATCGGCGACCTCGCAGTGCGAACCGTGCTCGACGTGCTGGAAGTGGCTGCCGCCCTGAGGGCCCAGCGTGGCGACGTGCGCGAGCGCCGTCACCGCATCGAACATCTCGAATACGTCGACCCGGTCGACATCCCTCGACTCGCTCCACTGGGCGTCACGGCCTCGATGCAGCCGGTGCACGTCGACCCCGCCTATCTCGACAACTGGATCGAACTGCTCGGTCCCGATCGAGCCCAGTGGGGGTTCGCCTGGCCGGAGTACCTCTCACATGGCACCACCCTTGCGTTCGGCACCGACACGCCCACGGCAGCGCACCACGCCCTGCCCAACATGTTCATCGCCGCCACCAGGCGATCGCCGTACGTGGCCGACGCCGAGCCGTTGCGACCCGACTTCGCGTTACCGCTCGAACAGTCGGTGGTGCACGGAACACGGCACAGCGCCTGGGCCAGCTTCGAGGAGGACCGCCGCGGCCGACTGGCGGAAGGCCTCGCCGCCGACCTGGTGATACTCGACCGCAACCCGTTCGCCCTCGGCCCCGACAGCCTGCTCCGAACGGCGGTGGTCACCACCGTGGTCGACGGCGCTGTGGTGTACCGCGCCAAGCCCTGACGCCCCCACCCACCTCCGAACCGAGGGTTTCGTGCGCACCTGTGCCGCACGGAAGCCTCGATCTGGCTCGGTTATCGGGTGGTGGCGACCACCGCCGAGGCGCCGAGCCCCACCACGCCGGCCACCACCAACGGCACCGTGCCGTGCCCCGCACCCGCATTCCACAGCAGGCCGGCCCACAGGCCCGCCAGCAACACCGACCCCGAGTTCAGGCCCTGGAACACGCCCAGAGCACGGCCGAGTTGTTCACGCGGCACCAGCGAACTCACCCACGCCTTGCCCACGCCGTCGGTGAACGCGGGAAACAGTCCGTACACCGCCAACAGTGCGTACACCTGCCACCCACCGTGCGCCAGCCCGAGCCCGAGGTATGCCACGCCGAAGGCCACCAACCCGACGGCGTACACACGATGCCGGGGCCACCGATCGGTGAGCACACCGGCCGGGTACGAACCGAGCGTGTACACGGTGTTGAACGCCACGTAGGCCCACACCACCTCGGTGGTGCTGAAGCCGAGTTGGAGCACGCGCAACAGCACCAGTGTGTCGCTGAAGTTCACGATGGCCACCGTCACCAGGAGGGTCACCACGGCGCGATACCCACGCGGCAGCGCCCCAGCGGGGGCCACCGTCGTTGCCGCCGAGGCGGCCTCGGCAGGTGCGGTTCGACGCTCGCGCACGAACAAGGTGAGCAACGTGCTCAGCACCGCCGGCACCACGGCCCACCACAGGGCGGCATGCACATCGTGATCGAGCGCGGCCAATGCCCACAGGCCCAGCAGCGGCCCGATCACGGCGCCCACCGAGTCACCCATGCGGTGGAACCCGAACGCCCGGCCTCGTTGCTCCGGTGCCACATCGGCAGCGATCAACGCGTCGCGTGGTGCCGAGCGGACGCCCTTGCCGAACCGGTCGACGACGCGACCCACCAGCACCACCGGCCACGAACGGGCGGCGGCCACCAGCACCTTGCCCACCGCGGCGAAGCCGTACCCGGCGGTGATGAACGGCTTCCGGCCGCGTCGGTCGCTCCAACGGCCCGAGACGTACTTCGTCACACCGGCGGTTGCATCGGCGAGACCCTCGATGACCCCCAGCACCACCGGCGGCGCCGCCAGCACTCCCGTCAGCAACACCGGCAACAACGGATACAGCAGCTCGCTGGCCGCGTCCTGCAGCAGTGACACCAACGTGAGCAGCACGAGGGTGCGCGTCAGCCAGGTGCGGCCACTGCTGCTCGACGGACTCGACATGATGGCGACCCTAGCCACACGCTGTTGCGAGTACGGTGCCCCGCCGAGGAAGGGAGTGCGCCATGACCGATGAGACCCGCCGACTCGGCCGCACGATGCAGGAGTCCGACCCGTGGTGGGACGCCGAACCGACACCACCCGCCGGTACCCCCAACGTGGTGCTGTGCGTGTTCGACGACGTCGGCTACAGCGACTTCGGCTGCTACGGCAGCGAAATCGCCACGCCCACCATCGACCGCCTCGCCGCGAACGGACTGCGGTACACCAACTTCCACACCACCTCGCTGTGCTCACCGACACGAGCCTCCCTGCTCACCGGGCGGCATCACCACGCCGTCGGGATGGGGTCGCTTGCCAACTACGACCTCGGCTTCCCCGGCTACCGCGGCCGCATCACGGCCGATGCCGCCCTGCTGCCCGAGGTGTTGCGGCCCCTCGGGTGGAACTCGTTCGCCATCGGCAAATGGCACCTCACGCCCATGCACCACACCGGTCCCGCTGGCCCGTTCCAGCACTGGCCCACCCAGCGCGGCTTCGACCGGTTCTACGGGTTCATGGACGGGGCGATGAACCACTGGGAACCATTCCTCACCGAGGACAACCGACACGTTCCCCGACCCGACGATGACGACTACCACCTCACCACCGACCTCATGAACCATGCCATCCGCATGGTGAGCGACCAGCGCTCGGTGGCGCCGGAGCGACCGTTCTTCCTCTACCTCGCCTTCGGAGCCGGGCACTCGCCGCACCATGTGCCGAAGGACATGATCGACGAGTACGTGCCCGTGTTCGAGAAGGGCTGGGACCAGACCCGCCTCGATCGCATCGCCCGCCAGAAGGCGATGGGCCTCATCCCCGACTCCACCGAGCTGCCGCCCCGCAACCCGGGGGTTCCAGTGTGGAACGACCTGTCGGCCGATCAGCAACGGCTCTTCGTGCGGTTCCAGGCCGCATTCGCGGCGATGCTCACGCACACCGATCGGGAGATCGGACGACTGGTGCGACTGCTCGAGACCACCGGCGATCTCGACAACACGGTCTTCATCGTGATGAGCGACAACGGTGCCTCGCAGGAGGGCAGCCAGGCTGGCACCGTGCACCAGGGCCGCTACTTCGAACGTGCCCCGATGACGCTCGAGCAGTCGATCGGACTGATCGATGAGATCGGTGAGACCCAGTGGTTCAACAACTACCCGCTCGGCTGGGCGATGGCCGGCAACACGCCCTGCAAGTTCTACAAGCAGAACACCCACGGCGGCGGCGTGCGCGACCCGTTCGTGATGCACTGGCCGGCGCGCCTCGGTTCACCCGGCGAGGTGCGCCACCAGTTCCACCACGTCACCGATGTCACGCCCACGCTGATGGAACTCGTGGGCGCCGAGCTTCCCGCCACAGTGAACGGCGTTCCGCAGATGCCCATCCACGGCACCTCGATGGCCTACACGCTCCACGACAGTGCGGCGCCGACGCGCAAGGCGGTGCAGCACTTCGAGATGCTGGGCCACCGCGGCATCGTGGCCGACGGCTGGAAGGCTGTCACCCTGCACGACCCACGCACCACGCTCGACGACGACCGCTGGGAGCTCTACCACCTCACCAACGACTTCAGCGAGGTGCACGACCTCGCCGCCGATCACCCCGACGTGGTGGAAGGTCTCGTGGCCCGATGGTGGGAGGAAGCGGCGAAGTTCAAGGTGCTCCCGGTCGATCAGCGTGCCGGCGGCGGTCGTCGGCCGCGCCGACCCGTGCGCACCAGCTGGACCCTGTGGCCCGGCCTCGAGCGCGTGCCCAGCGACGCAGCCCCACGTCTGCAGAACACGAGCCACACCATCACGGCCCGGATCACCGTGCCGGAGGGCGGCTGTGAGGGTGCCCTCTACAGCGACGGCGACCGGTGGGGTGGATACGCGATGTTCGTGCAGGACGGCCGGGCGTGTTTCCACTACCACTTCCCGCTCGAGCGGCACGAGGTCCGCAGCCCCGAGCCACTCGCGCCAGGGCCGCACACCATCGGTTGGCGTCTCACCGTGCACGACCGCGTCGCCGGAACCGGTGAACTCTCCGTCGATGGCGACGTGGTGGCCACGGTCGAGATCCCGCGCATCATTCGCGGCTGGATGCCGTTCAACGGGATGAGCGTCGGCGCCGACACCGTCGCTCCCATTGGCACCACGTACGAGTCACCGTTCCGATTCACCGGCGTGCTGCACCGCGTCGACGTCGAACTGTTGGGCGACCTGCCCGGGCCCGACGCCGGCATCGAGCACCGCAGCGAGATGGGCAAGCAGTAACCGTTAGCGACGCCGAGCCACGAACGACCGCACCGCGGGCCGCTTCCAGCCCACGCTCTCGTGCAGTCCCGGCGGCGGCCACAGGTCGTCGCGGCTGTAGGCCCACCACTCGAACGGGTTCATGTAGTACGAGCAACTCTCGACCATCGCGTTGCGCGGCTGCGTGCGGCCTCGCACCACCCAGAGCACGAAACCCACCGCCGCGCCGAGGCCCGCCCACAAGCCGTACATCGGCAGGTAGAGCGGCCCGAACCAACGGGCCTGCCACACGTGCACGGCCTCGTGGTGGTCGATCAACTTGGCTCTCCGGGCGCGGCTCACGTCGCCAGCGCCCGAGATGACGTTGCCCACGGTGAGGGCGAAGCCCGGCTTGAAGGTGAACCCTCCGGCGTACACATGATGGCCGTGGCGGCGACTCATCGACGACACGTAGGTGCGCCACCCGAACGGATGCGTCAGCAACGACACGGCCACCGGCAACGCCGCCCACGTGCTGTCGAGCACGAAAGCCACACAGCCGCCGAGGCGTCGCCACGGATAGATGCCGCGCCATCCACTCAACGCGCCGTTCAGGGTGCCCACGACGGCCATCACCACACCGACCACCGGGTGCACCCAGCCCCCCGTCAGTCGCCCGAGGGCCGCACCGGCGATGGCAACGAGCACCGCCTCAGCGCCCTGCTGCCACCTCACCGTCGCCCCCATGGGCGGGAACCTAGCGGGTGACGAGCGCGGCCAATGCCGCCACGGCCACCACGAAGCCGATCACCGCCATGGTGATGCTGCGGCTGCGCGGTGCCTGCGCGAGGTCACCCTCCGCACGCGGCGCCGCCGGCGGGCGAACGAGTGCCATCACGTTGCCGACGAACAATGCGCCGCCCAATGCCAACAGCAACCAGACGATGAGATCCTTGCCCAGGAACATGGCACCAGTGTGCCGCAGGCGCGAGACTTCCGGCATGGGTTTCCACCATGTCGCGCTCGCCACTCACGATGCCGCTGCCACGCATCGCTTCTACACCGAGGTGATGGGCTTCCATCTCGTGAAGGTGGTGGCCTCGCCCACGCCCGAGGGCACGGGTTTCAGCAAGCACTTCTTCTACGCCACCGACGAGTCACCGAACGGCGAGACCGGCATGATGGCGTTCTGGGAGATCCACGACTCGAAGATCGGTTCCGATTTCCCGGTCGACATCAACAGCGCCGCTGGCCTGCCCTGGTGGGTCAACCACATCGCCTTCGACGCTCCCACCATGGCCGACCTCGAACGGCACCGCGATCGCTGGCGTTCGCACGGCCATGTGGTGCTCGAGGTGAACCACGACTTCTGCGTCAGCATCTACATCCGCGACCCAAGCGGCAACATGGTCGAGTTCTGCCACACCGTCCGGCCGTTCAGCGACGAGGAGAAGGCGCACGCATTCGCCACCGTCGCCGACCCGGCACCCGACCTCGACCAGCATCAGGCGAGCGCCCAGATCTGGCAGCCGATCGGCTGACCCGAACCGATGGAAGGCCCTCACCGGTTCCACGACGTCGACGAACTCATCGAGCACCTCCACGTGCTCGGTCGCACGGTGTCGGTGGAAGACCCCGGTCTCACCGAACTCGATCACGGGCTGCAGACTGCCGCGCTCCTCGAACGCACGGCCCCTCACGACCTCGAACTGCAGGTCGCCGGGCTCGTGCACGATCTGGCCCACCCGTGGGACGGGCCCGGTCAGCCACGGCATGCGGGCATGGGCGCCATCGCCGTCTCGACACTGCTCGGCACGCGTGTCGCCGACCTCATCCGCAGCCACGTGCCCGCCAAGCGCTACCTCGTCACCACTCGCCCCCACTACGCCGCGCTGCTGTCGCCCGACAGTGTGATGACGCTCGCCGCACAAGGTGGGCCGATGAGCCTCGCCGAGGTCGCCGAGTTCGAGGCCCAGGCGGGTCACGAGGCCATGGTGGAGCTGCGCATCGCCGACGACGGCGCGAAGGTGGTGGGCGCCGAGGTGCCGCCGCTCGAGCACTGGCTCGACGCCATCAGGCTGGTGGCGGCTGCCGAGCACTTCCGGCAGCACGGCTGGGCCCTCGTCGACGAGCTCACCGCCGCCGACACCGACGACCTCCGGCGGTGGGTCACCGAGGTGGCCGAATGGCCGGAGGGTGAAGGCGACTGGCTGCACCATCGCGAACTCACCGACCATGGCCCGCGCCTGTGCCGCACCGAGAACTTCGTTCCCTTCCACCCGGGGCTCTCGAACCTGTTGCGCACGCGGCTTGCGGCCACTGCGTCGGCGATGCTCGGTGAGCCTGCGGTCCTCTACAAGGAGAAGGTCAACTACAAGTTGGCGGGTGGTGCCGGTTACTCGCCCCATCAGGATGCTCCCGCCTACCCCTTCATCGACACTCATGTGTCGTGCATGGTGGCAGTCGACGATGCAACCACCGAGAACGGCTGCCTCGAGGTGGTCGATGCGATGCATCACCACCTCCTTCCCATGAACGACCGCGGCTGCATCGCCGACGACGTCGCCGCCACCATGGTCTGGCAGCCGGTGCCGCTGAAGGCCGGTCAGACCCTGTGGTTCCATTCGCGGACACCCCATCGGAGCGGACCCAACCATTCGGCAACCGATCGGCGGGCGCTCTACCCCACGTACAACGCGGCGCGCCACGGCGACCTGCGCGACGAGTACTACCGCGAGAAGCTGGAGCGCTTCCGCACGATGGCGCCGGGTGAACACGTCACGGTGTCGCTCATCGGTGACTTCGAAGGTCGCCCGGTCTCCTGACCCCATCTCACCGACGCAACAACGCCACCGCATCGGCCCCGCCGGGGAGATCACCGCTCGGCACCACGTGCACCGCCGCTCCGGCCGCAGCCGACCAGAGCACCGTGCGGCACAGGTCGTGGCGGGGCCCTCCGAGCAGGTGATGACCCTGTCGCACCGCCGACGCTGCGGCCGACACTGCCAGCGTGCCCACCTCACCTCGTTCCGCCGCCACGAGCAACTCCGCCGGATCGGTCACGGCCAAACCCGTGCCCAGCAAGGCCCGGGCCTTCGACACCACTTCCGTCGCGGTCCACACTCGGTCCTGCATCGCCGTCCAACTCCTGGCATGCACCTCGCTCGCCTCGAGCGAGTCGGGGTTGCCTTCCACCGGTTCGCGCACGACGTGGCGATACCGCGACGCGTTCACGAACATGGCAGCCTCGTAGCCGACGCCCATCACCAGCAGCGGAGCGTTCGACACACGGACCACGGGCATCACGGCTTCGTCGATGAGCTGCACGAAGCGGTGCAAGTCGTCCTTGTGCCACTCGCGGCCCGACCCGGCTGCATGCATCGAGCCGGAGCCGTGCCGCTCGAACGTGGGCTCGCGTCGAACGAACCAGAGCGCCTCCTCGAGGCTCCTCGGCAGGTCGGGAACGGCCACGGGCTCGATCCGGTAGCGGCCGGCGCGGAACAACCGGACGCGGTGTTGCGAGAGCGCCAACACGAAGTAGGAGTCAGAGTCCAGGTACGGCAGGAGGCCGAGCACATCGGGAGCAGCACCCACGGTCGCCGACGCCGGCACGGCCACGGGCAGCGTCACGCACTTCGACCTGCCTTCCGCGAGATACCAGACCACCGTGCCGAGCGATGCCACGTTCGGCATCGAGGCGATCGCCGTGATCTGGGCGGCCGCCGCCGACTCGATGCCGAACTGGTCGGTCAGGCGAGCCTCGGCCCACTGCAACGAAGCCTTCAGCGCCACCCGGTCGATGTCACGATGCGACGGGTCGAGCGGTACGTACACCGACACCGTTGCACCGAAGGGCCATTCGGCGAGTTCGCGGACCGTTCGGAGATCAGGAATGGTGGCTGCGTCCATGCCGTCATCCCACCACCGGTCGGGTGTGGGTGCACCCTGCGAATGCACCTGCCACGCGGACCGAACGGACCTTTCCTGCGATCGGGCGAGCGTTGACGATGGAACCCGACAACCGTCGACCAACACCACTCACACGAGGAGACACCCCATGGATCTGCTGAAACGACGACGCGAAGAACTCGACTGGAACGACTGGCTGATGATGCCCCGTTGGTTCGACTGGACCGACTCGCTGCGGCGCATGCCCACCGACTCGTTGCGAGTCGAGGAGTACGAGCACGACGGCGAACTCGTCATCAAGGCGGAGATGCCCGGAATCGATCCCGAGAAGGACGTCGAGATCACGATGACCGACCACAGCCTGCGCATCAAGGCCGAGCGCCGCCAGGAGACCACGGTCGACCAGAACGAGAGCTTCCACACCGAGTTCCGCTACGGGTCGTTCACCCGACTCGTCGAACTGCCGAACGGAGCCAGCGACAAGGACGTGAAGGCCACCTACGACAAGGGCATTCTCGAGGTCCACGTCCCCATCAGCACCGCAGCGGCACCGAAGCGCATCGCCGTCGCCACACACTGACCACGGTGTCGTGCCACCGGCAACGCTGCCCGTACGCCCGGCTCACGGCATTCGGGTCATGGGTCACGACATCACTCGGTGGCTTGGCCGGGTGAGTGTGGTTCACACACTCCGGGCAGCGTTGCTGAACTTGGTGTACTGACCGCGGAACACCAACCGCGCCATGCCGGTGGGGCCGGAGCGGTGTTTGGCGACGATCAGTTCAGCGGCGGCCTTGTCGTTCGAATCTCGGTTGTAGACCTCGTCGCGGTACAGGAACATCACCACGTCGGCGTCCTGCTCGAGCGAGCCGGATTCGCGAAGGTCGGCGAGCATCGGCCGTTTGTCGGCACGTGACTCGAGGCTTCGGCTCAACTGGCTGAGCGCCATGATCGGTACCTCGAGTTCACGGGCGAGGATCTTCAGGCCACGGCTGATCTCGCTCACCTCCAACTGACGGTTCTCGGCGTTGGAACCGCCACTCATCAGTTGGAGGTAGTCGATGAGAATGAGGCCGAGTTCGCCGTACCGCGCCTTGTAGCGCCGTGCCTTCGCCCTGATCTCCATCACCGTGACGCGCGGGTTGTCGTCGAGGAAGAGCGGCACCTCGAGCCGGTTGATCGCTCGGCCGATCTTGGTCCAGTCGAGTTCCTGCAGTCGGCCAGTGCGGATGCGCTGCGAGTCGACCTCGGCCTCCCACGACAGGATGCGCTGCGCCAGTTCCTCGTGGCCCATCTCGAGCGAGAACACGAGCACCGGCTTGTTGGTGCTCTTCGCGATGTGGGTGGCGATGCCGAGTCCGAGCGCCGTCTTGCCCATGGCAGGTCGGGCACCGACGATGTTGAGCGTGCTCGGCTGGAGTCCGGACAGGATCTCGTCGAGGTCGTTGAGGCCGGTGGCCGTGCCGGTGATGGCGGTGCCACGCTCGTACGCCTCCTGGAGTCGCTGCATCGCCGGGTCCATGAGGTCGCCGACCGCGCGGATCGAATCGACCACCCGGTCCTCGGCGATCTCGAACACCTTGCTCTCGGCCTCGTCGAGTGCCTTGGTGACATCGTCGGGCTCCATGTACGCGATCTCGGTGATCTCGCCCGCCACGCTGATGAGTCGTCGCAGCAGTGCCGTGTCCTGCACGATCTTTGCGTAGCGATTCGCGTTCGAGATCGCCGGAGTGGCGTTCTGCAGCTCGTTCAGCGTCGCCGGGCCACCGATGTCGTCGAGCAGTCCGTTGCGCCGCAACTCGTCGGCGACCGTGACGATGTCGATGGGGTCGCCACTGGCCATCAGGCCACGGATGGCGGCATAGATGTGCTGATGGGCCGGCTTGTAGAAGTGCTCGACCATCAGGCCCTGCTCGGCCACGTTGCCCACGACCTCGCGCGAGAGCAGCAGTGCGCCGAGCAGACTCTCCTCGGCACTCAGGTTGTGCGGCGGCACGCGGCTGTCGACACGGCGGGGGGACGGTCGGTCACGGAAGTCGGTCATGGTCCACCTACCTTGCCCGAGGGCTCCTGTGGATCGCTAGAGGGTTCTTGCTGGGGATGACACTGTGGACAACCATGTCCACGTGGGGACGACACAGCCCCGGCACCGGCCAGAGGCGCGGCCACCGGGGCTGTGGACAAGTCTGTGGGGGAAGTGGTTACTTGGCCACGACTTCGACAGTGATCGGGAACTCCACGTCACTGTGCAACTTGGCCGTCACCGTGTGGGTGCCGGTCGACTTGATGGTGTCGAGGTGGAGCTTGCGACGGTCGAGCGACACGTGCGCCTGTGCCTCGATGGCCGCAGCGACGTCGGCCGCAGTGACCGAGCCGAACAGGCGACCCTCGGCACCCGCCTTCACCGCGATGGTGATGGGGGTGGCGACGAGCTTGGTTGCCACGGCCTGAGCACTCTCACGGTCGGCGGCGTCACGAAGGTCGCGAGCACGACGCATGGCCGTGGCCTGGGCGACCGCTCCGTCGGACGCCGGGATGGCGTGACCCTTGGGAAGCAGGAAGTTGCGGGCGTGGCCCTCGGCCACCTCGACGATGTCGCCTCGCTTGCCGAGGCCCTTGCGGTCGGAACGAAGAATCACCCTCATGGCTCAGGCCTCCTCGGTCTCGGTGCCGTCGATCTCGTCGATCTCGACCTCGGTCGCCTCGACCTGGCTCTGTGCCACCTGGTCGGTCTCGCGAGGTGCGCGCTCGCCGCGGTCATTGTCGCGACCGCGCCCGGTGCGGGTCTGCGACACGCGCTTCGTGTACGGCATCAGCGCCATCTCACGCGAGTTC
>CAZQPJ010000021.1:0-15922 GCA_964595105.1 uncultured Bifidobacterium sp. | reverse complement strand
CGTTCGGGATGACCTCGTAGCCCTCGTACTGGAAGTGGTGCTCGGTGGTCCAGAAACTGTCGAAGCCGAGTCGGTCGGCCTCGACTGCGGCATCGATGTACTTCAGCGTCGCGTCCCAGCACTGCTCGTTCGTGAACCTGCGGTCCATCGGGCTGGGGGCACCGGCGCCGGCGTCGGTCATCTCGACGCCACCGAAGAAGAAGGCTCCGACTTTCATGTTCGACCCTTTCACTCGCCGGTGCCCTCGCCGGTGTCCCGGCGGATCAGCAGCGGCTCAACGGACACTCGACGCACCGTAGCACGATATTGATGCTGTCAATACTCGTCGGAGCGGCGGTGTTCTCGAGTGGAGAGCGGATACCCTCGGGGGTATGTGCAGAAAGACGACGTGCAAGCAGTGCGGCAAGCCGAGTTGGGCCGGGTGTGGCGCCCACGTGGAAATGGTGTTGGGCGACGTGCCGAAGGCGCAACGGTGCCGGTGCCGTGAAGGGGCAGGCTCTTCGTCGACGCGTGGCGCAGCGGCGCCTCCGTCGGATGGAGCGCTCTCGAAATTCGCTGCCTGGCTGAAGAAGTAGTCGGTCCCGCCGCCTGTTGTGCGGCTGTGTTCGGCGGCTGTGTTCAGCGGCTGACGGGAGTGGGCCGTTCGGCACGCAGGCCGGGGAAGTGGCCGAGACGCTCGAGTGCCGCAACGGTGCTCCGCATCGCGTCGGCCGGAACCGGGTGGCTGATGAGGAAGCCCTGTGCCTTGTCGCAACCGAGGTCGCTGAGCACCTGGAGTTGATGGACGCTCTCCACGCCCTCTGCGACGAGGTCGAGGCCCAGCGATGTACCCATCGCCACGATGGTGCGCACCAGGCTCCGGTCGTTGGGGTTGTCGGCCACGCCGTGCACGAACGCTCGGTCGATCTTGATGCGCTGCAGCGGGAACTTCTGCAACAGCGACAGCGACGAGTAGCCGGTGCCGAAGTCGTCGAGCGCCACCCGCACTCCGAGGGAACGCAGCTTTCTCAACGTGGCGAGCGCCAACTCCGGCTCGGTGATCATCACGCTCTCGGTCACCTCGAGCCAGAGGAGTTGGGGAGCCACTCCCGAGCGCACCAACGCCTCACTGACGATCGACGGGAAGTTGGGGTCGGCGAGTTGGCGCGGCGACACGTTCACCGACATCGTCGCCGTGTTGCTGCAGACACCGTCGTCGATCCACATTCGCAACTGCGTGAGCGCTTCCAGCAGGGCCCAGGCGCCGATGGGGACGATGGTGCCGGTGTCCTCGGCGATGGGAATGAACTCGGCGGGCGACACGATGGTGCCGTCGGCCTGCTGCCACCGCATGAGCGCCTCGAACCCGACGACGTCGCCGCTCGCCAGCTCGATGATCGGCTGGTGATACAGGCGCAGCTCCCGTCGGTCGAGTGCGCGGTGCAGCGCCGTCTCCACCTGCAAACGGTGCGACACGCGTTCGTGCATCGACTCGTCGTAGACGGCGATGCAGTTGCGACCCGCGTCCTTGGCTCGGTACATCGCCGTGTCGGCGTGGCGCACGAGGTCATCGGGCGAGGCGGCGGAGGTGGGGCTGATGGTGGCCACCCCGATGCTCGCGCCCACGAACACATCGCCCTGCGAGAGCGCCAGTGGTTCGCGGAAGATCGTCAGCAGTCGCTCGGCAAGGGTCATTGCCGCCTCGGCGGAGTGGATGTCGGGGCACAGCACCACGTACTCGTCGCTCGACCAACGCGCCACCGTGGCGGTGGGGCGCACGGCGCGGATGAGGCGGTGCGCCACCATCACCAACACCTCGTCGCCCGCTGCGTGGCCCAACGAGTCGTTGATGTTCTTGAAGCGGTCGAGGTCGATGAAGAACAGCGTCGGGTGGTGTTCGGGCTCCCAGCCGGTGGCCATGAGGTGGGTGATGCTGTGCACCAGCACCTGGCGGTTGGGGAGACCGGTCAGCGGGTCGGTGTGGGCGCCCTGGAGGAGATCGGCGTGCACCTGCCGCCCTGCCCGGACGGCGCGGATGACCGTGCGCGCCACCGTGGCGACCAGCACCACCACGCCCACGAGTCGCACCGAGCGGTCGACTGCTCCGTGCGACGGCCACACTGCCAGCGCCAGCATCGGAGCGACGAGCCAACCGGCAGCGAGTGCCACTCGGGTGGCGTCGGCCGAACGGCGGTGGGGTTGGCTGCGAGTCGACGTGGCCGCCGAGGGGTGCAGGAGTGCTCCACCCACGGCGAAGAAGGCAGCGACGTGGAGCGTGACAGCGACGTGCTGGGCTGCGTCGGTGAGTGCCCCGGCGGCTGCCCCGGCGCTGGCGAGGGTTCCCAGCACATCGGCCACCGCTGCTGCCGTGATGGCGCCCGTCAGCAACAGTGCCGCGGTGGTGCGATTGCGATGGTCGATGAGGACCGCTGCGGTCAGGAACACGGCCACGGCCATCAACGGGATGTGCAGTTGGACGAGCACCGCCGTCACCGATGAGGCATCGGCTGCGCCTGCACCGCTCCCGAGGGCTACCCACGCGGCGAGCCAGGTGGCGACGGCCACGAGGACGGCATCGGCGCCGACGCCCGACAGCGTGCCGCCGCTCCGGGTGCGCACGAGGGAGGTGAGGCCGGCAACCACGAGTGTCGCTGCGACGAACTCCATCACTGCGGCAGGGGGCGATGACCACACCGGATCGAGGCCGGCAGCGAGGCAGGCGAGTCCGGTGAGCGTCCCGATGCTCGCCAGGAGAGCGCCAGCGCGGCGGCTCACCCCGTTGCGCCGGGCGGCGAACAACAGCACCGGCAGCAACTGCGCCGCAGCGAGCGAGTGGAGGGTCATTCGCACCATTGGGTCGGACGCGCTGAAGACAGCGACGGTGAGAGCACCGCCGATGGCCAGATACCACCGAGTTTGGAGCGCTGACGCTCGCTTCATGAGCCTCCCCGGTTACCCCTGCCGAACCTGGAACATGTGGCTGTGTAGTGTAGGCACCACTCTTGGCGTTCGCGCAAGGGGTGTTTGTCTGAGCGCGGAGAGTTGTAAAGACTTCGTCAAGGTGGAACCGCGCCGCCGGAACGTCACCTGAGGCCCGATCCTTCGCTACGGTGTGGCGGAATGAGTCCATCTCCGGGCCCGTCCGTATGACGCACTCCGCATGACGCACACCGCACAGCCGTACTCCGTCATCGTGCCCGGCGCGCACCTCATGGCCGCGCTCGTCGGGCAGCGCGACGCCCACCTGCGGCTCATCGAGCAGTCGTTCCCCGACTGCACCGTGGTCACACGCGGCAACGAGATCCATCTCGCCGGAGCCCAGGCCGAAGTGGTCGGCCGACTGTGCGAGGAACTCGTGATGCTGCTGCAGCAGGGCCAGCACCTCGACGAGGCCAGTCTGCGCCGCAGCATCGACATGGTGCGCGACAACGAACGGCCCAGCAAGGTGCTGACGGACGACATCATGCGCGGCGCCAAGGGACGGCCGATCCGCCCCAAGACCGCCGGCCAGAAGCGCTACATCGATGCCATCCGCAGCAACGTCATCACCTTCGGTCTCGGCCCAGCCGGCACGGGCAAGAGTTGGCTGGCCGTGGCCATGGCGGTGCAGGCACTGCAGAGCAAGCAGGTGCAGCGCATCATCCTCACTCGACCTGCGGTGGAGGCCGGCGAACGCCTCGGGTTCCTCCCCGGCGACCTCATGGCGAAGATCGATCCGTACCTGCGGCCGCTCTACGACGCTCTCTACGACATGATCGAACCCGAGGGGGCCCAGAAGCTGCTCGAGCGGCAGATGGTGGAGGTGGCGCCGTTGGCGTTCATGCGCGGACGCACCCTCAACAACAGTTTCATCATCCTCGACGAGGCCCAGAACGCGACGCCGGAGCAGATGAAGATGTTCCTCACTCGTATCGGCTTCGGTTCCAAGGTGGTGGTCACCGGTGACACCACGCAGATCGACGTCCCCGACGGACGGAGCGGACTCATCGGCCTCGAGCGCACGCTCGACGGCATCGAGGGTCTGTCGTTCGTGCACCTCAGTGCCGGTGACGTGGTGCGCCACCGCATCGTCGCCGACATCGTGGCCGCCTACGAGAAGGCGAGCCCGGCGAACTCGTCGAAGCAGGCAGCGCGTGGCTGAGAACCCCCGGCCGCGACTGAGCGGGCAGCGTCGGGTGGGCGGTGACGGCGACGTGGAGGTGTTCTGCGCCGACGAGCAGACCTTCGTGGCAGTCGACCTCGAGCGCTGGCAGGCCCTTGCCGAGCACGTGCTGCGCGACGAGGGCGTCCGCGGCCTGGCGGAGCTCTCGGTGCTCTACGTGAGCGCCGCCGAGATCGCCGAACTGAACCTCGACCACATGGGCAAGGACGGGCCCACCGACGTGCTGGCGTTCCCCATCGACGCGCCCGACGCCGAGATGGTGCCGCACAACCAGCCCGACAACCGTGGGCCCGACCGGCCGCTGGCCGACCCCGGTGAGATGCCGTTGCTGCTCGGCGACGTGGTGATCTGCCCGCAGGTGGCAGCGCAGCAGGCGCCGGAGCATGCGGGTACCTTCGACGACGAGATGGCGTTGCTGCTCGTGCACGGCGTGCTGCACGTGCTGGGTCACGACCATCACGAGCCCGAGGCAGCGGCGGCGATGCGGGCCCGTGAACTCGAGTTGCTGCAGGCCCACCATTGGAACGGGCCGGCACCCGAGGGCTTCCGTCAGGAGCACCAGGAATGACGGGTTCGCCGGGAATGATCGGTGTCACGGTCACCTCGATCGACGTGCTCATGCTCGTCGTCATCGTGGTGCTGCTGATAGCGCTCGTGTTCCTCGCTGCTGCAGAGATGGGGTTGTCGCGCATCTCCAAGCCGCGGGCCGCGTCGTTGGCCGACCAGGGCACGAAGGCCGGTCGATCACTGAAACGGCTCGTCGACCAGCCCGAGCGGTGGGTGAATTCGGTGCTGCTGACGGTGAACACGTTCCAGACCGTGCAGACCAGTCTCACCGCCATCCTCGCCGGCCGCCTGTTCGGCGGGTGGGGCGTGGTGGTGGGCGTGGTGTTGAACGTGCTCGTGTTCTTCGTGCTCGCCGAGGCGGTGCCGAAGACCTATGCGGTTCTCTATCCGCAGCGGTCAGCGCTGCGGGCGGCGAGGCCGGTGTCGGCGCTCGTGGCCTTCCCGCCGCTGAGGTGGGTGTCGGCGGCCCTCATATGGCTCACCAACGTCATCGTGAAGGGCAAGGGTCTCGAGCAAGGCCCGTTCGTGAGTGAGTCGGAGCTGCTCGGCATCGTCGAGACCGCTGCCGAGGACGAGGTGATCGAGGAAGAGGAACGCGAGCTCATCGAGAGCATCATCGAGTTCGGCGACACGGTCGCCCGGGAGATCATGGTGCCGCGGCCCGACATCGTCACCATTCCCCACGATGCGCCCATCAGCGCGGCGCTCGACATCGCGCTGGAACACGGTTACAGCCGCATTCCGGTGGTGAACGTCGATCACGACGACGACGTGCTGGGCCTCATCATCGCCAAGGACCTGATGCGTGCCGAACGCAACGGTCTCGGTGCCGAGGCGCTCACCGAACTGCTGCGTCCCGTTCGCTTCGTGCCGGAGAACAAGCCGGTGAACCGATTGATGCGCGAGATGCAGGCCGAGAAGTTCCACTTGGCGTTGGTGGCCGACGAATACGGCGCCCTCGTCGGCCTCATCACGCTGGAGGACTGCCTCGAGGAGCTCGTGGGCGAGATCGTCGACGAGCACGACCTGGAGGACGAGGAGGTGGAGCACCTCCCTGACGGTTCGTTCCTCATCGACGGCGGCATGGCCATCGGTGACCTCAACGAACTGCTCGGCACGGCCATCCCCGACGTCGACTTCGACACCGTGGGTGGGTTCCTGTTCGGCACACTCGAGCACGTTCCCGAACCGGGTGAATGGATCGTGCGCGAGGGTTGGCGCTTCATGGCGAAGGAACTCGAGGGCAGGCGCATCCGTCAGGTGCTGGTGACGCTGGAGCCCGAAGTGGGTCCGGTCGAGCCCGACGCCACCTGACGCGTCACTCGTCGATGGTTCGCAGGCCGACCGCCACGATGGGGACGGCGACCAGCACCAGTGCCGCCGCGACGAACCACGGAGCCCTCAGGCCGGCGGTCGATGCCACGGCCCCGCCGAGTGCCGCGCCCACGGGCATGGCGCCCCAACTGCACCACCGGAACACGGCATTCACGCGCCCGAATTCGTGGGTGGGCACCATCTGCTGACGAATGGTGACGGCGAGCACGCTCCAGACGGTCACCATCGCTGCCTGCAGGGTCACCATCAGCACCACCCACCAGGTGACCGGAGCCAACCCGACCGCGGCCATGCTGAGCACCGGCAGCACGGTGGCGGTGACCATCGCGAACCGGCGACCGATGCGGTCGACCACCCAGCCGCCGATGATGCTGGCCGCCACGCTGCCCACGCCCACCACCGCGAGCAGCACGCCGAAGCCGCGGGTCGAGACGCCGAGCTCGTCGCGGGCGAACAGCACGAACGTCGACTCGCTCATGGCGAACGCGAGGTTGAGGAGGCTCAGCACCACCACAAGCCGACGGAGCACGGCTCGCTCCCACAGGCTGCGGAAGCCGTGCACGATGTCGGCGCGCCACGACGCGGCGGGCGCAGGCTCGGGTGCGTCGGTGTCAGAATCGGGCGTCGGGCGCGTGCGGATGCTCGCCACGAGCGTTGCGGCCAGCGCGAAACTCGCCGCATCGGCACCGAACGGCACCCACACGGCTGCGGCGAACAGCAGGCCACCCAGCGGTACACCGAGGAAGGTGTTCCCGGCGATCTCGGCAGCCTGTCGCCACCCGTTGGCGCGTCCGAGCGACTCCGACGGAACGAGTGCGGGCAGAACGGCCTGCGACGCCGAGTCGAAGAACACCTCGCCCGCACCGAGTCCGAACGCCATCAACCACAGCATCCAGATGCGCACCTCGCCCACGGCGGCGGCGAGGGCGAGCGCGCCCACCAGCACCGTCCGCACCATGTCGGCGCGCACCATCACCCGTTGCCGATCCGCTCGGTCGAGCAGTGCCCCCACCGGGAGGGCGAACAGCAGCCACGGCAGCCCGACGAAGGCCGACACCAGGCCCACCGCCAACCGACTGTCGGTGGCGCTCGCCGCCGTCAGGGGGAGTGCGGCCAGCAGCACACCGTCGCCGAGGTTCGAAACGGCGCCGGCCCACCACAGGCGCCAGAAGGAGCCGGGCAGGTCGGGTGTGGTCACGGCTGGGCGAGGCGGGCGAACGCCCCCGGGAGGTCGGGGTAGCGCTTGGTGGATGCGCCGCCGTCGACCGCGAACACGGCTCCACTGGCGAACGTCGACTCGTCGCCGGCGAGGAACGACGCCATGGCGGCGATGTCGGTTGGTTGAGCGAAGCGGCCGACAGTGGTGTTCTCGACGAACTCGTCGACCACCCCGGGCACCATGAAGAAGGCGCTCGTCGCGTTCGTCTCCACGAGGCCGGGCGCAATGCTGTTCACGCGGATGCCGCGTGCACCCAGTTCCATGGCGGCCACCTTGGTGAGCATCACCACGCCCGCCTTGGCGGTGCAGTAGGCGCTCATGCCCGCCGACGGTTGGGTGGCATTCAACGACGCGATGGTGATGATGCTGCCGCCGTCGTGCATGGCCCGAGCGCCGTGCTTCAGCGTGAGGAACACTCCGGTGAGGCAGAGGTCGATGATGGCCTTCCACTCGGCGAGCGGATGATCGATGATGGAGGAGAACGCGCCGCGGCCGGCGTTCGCCACCACCACGTGGAACCCGCCGAGTTCGGTCCCGAGGGTGGCGACGGCCTCGAGTTCGGGTTCGGAGGTGACATCGCAGGCTCTGGTGACCACGGCCTCGCCGAGTTCGCCCTGCAGCGCTGCGAGGCCGTCGAGGTTCACGTCGGTGGCCAGCACCCGCATGCCGTCGGTGACGAACCGCTCGGTGATGGCGCGGCCGATGCCCGATGCCGCACCGGTGACGAGCGCGAGTCGCTGCATCCGGCTGACGTTAGCGGGCTGCTGTCAACCGCCGGTGCTGTCGGTGGTGGGCGACCCGGAGAGCAGATGGCGCTGCACCTTGCCGAGAGCGGTGCGAGGGAGGGCATCGACCACCCTCACTTCCTTCGGGGCGCAGAACGCCGGCAGCGACTCGCCCACGTGAGCGCGGAGGGAGGCGAGACCAGGGGGATCGTGGAGATCCTTCGGTACCACCCATGCCACGAGTCGCTGGCCCCATTCGGCGTCGGCAACACCCGCCACGGCCACCTCCCGGACGCCCGGGTGCGTCGCCAGTGCTGCCTCCACGGTGTCGGGCCACACGTTCTCGCCGCCGGTGATGACGAGGTCGCCGCGTCGGCCCTCCACGTGGAGCCGACCGTCGGGCAACCACCGGCCGAGGTCGCCCGTGTGCAGCCAACCCTCGGTGTCGACGGGTGACGAGCCGTCGCGGTAGCAGCGCAGCAGCATCGGGCAGCGCAGCAGCACTTCGCGGTCGCTGGCGATGCGCACCTCCACACCGTCGAGCGGGTGCCCGTCGTACACGACACCGCTGCCGGTTTCCGTGAGGCCGTAGGTGGCACGCACGTGGGCCGGTCGCTGTTCGGGCGGGCGGGCGCCACCCAGCACGATGACACGGAACAGCGCTGGGTCGATGCGCTGAAGGGCCGTGGGCACCAGCGCAGTGGCAGTGGCGCCGTGGCGGGCAGCGAGTTCCACCGCAGCGGCGTCGAACCCGTCGTGCACCACCAGCTTCGCTCCGGTGTGGACCGCTCGGCTCAGCACGGCGAACCCGCCCACGTGGGCGAGCGGCAGGCATGCCAGCCAGACGTCGTCGGCGCCGGTGCCCAGACGGGCGGTGCTGGCGAGAGCCGACGCGCGAACAGCGTCGTGGGTGAGCACCACGCCCTTCGGCGTGCCCGTGGAGCCACTGGTGGCCACCACCAGTGCGTCACCGGATTCGACGGGTCGACCCTCGAGGCGGTGCGTGCCAAGCGCGTCGACGAGGCGCGTGGGTGCCAGCGCGGCGAACAGCGCCGCACGTGCGGGGCCGGGAAGACGGCGGTCGACCGGCAGCACGGCATTGCCGTCGTCCCAGGCGCGGTGAACCTCATCGACGAACCCGTCGCCGCCGGGAAGGTCGATGGCGACGAGGTGTGGCACAAAGTGGAGGCTATTCCGCGAAGATGTGCACCATGAATCGCTGGTTGCTCGGTGCTCGTCCTCGAACCCTCCCCGCTGCGGTGGTACCCGTGGCGCTCGGTGCTGCCGCCGCCGTGGCGCAGCCGGGTGCCGTGTGGTGGCGTGCTGCGTTGGCGTTGGTGGTGTCGCTCGCGTTGCAGGTGGGCGTGAACTACGCGAACGACTACAGCGATGGCGTGCGCGGCACCGACGATGTTCGGGTGGGGCCAGCGCGTCTGGTGGCGGGTGGTTTGGCGACGGCCGGTGCGGTGAAGACCGCGGCGCTCGCTGCCTTCGGCGTGGCCGCCGTGGCGGGATTGGTGCTGTCGGCCGTCACCTCGTGGTGGTTGCTGGTGGTGGGCGCGGCTGCACTTCTCGCGGGCTGGTTCTACACCGGTGGGCCGAAGCCGTACGGCTACCTCGGACTCGGTGAAGTGTTCGTGTTCGTGTTCTTCGGCCTGGTCGCCACTGCGGGAACCACGTACGTCGTGTGCGGGCGCGTCACCGGTGTGTCGTGGCTCGCGGGGTGCATGGCCGGTTGCCTGGCGTGCGCGCTGCTGGTGGTGAACAATCTGCGCGACATCCCCACCGACTCGGCGGTGGGGAAGAAGACCCTGGCCGTGCGACTCGGCGATGCTCGCACTCGCTGGTTCTACCTCGCCCTGTTGGCGGCGGCGTTCGTGCTGGTGGCGGTGACGGCGCTGAGCGGGCGTCCGGCGGCAGTGGCCGGCATGGTGGGCGTGGTGGCCGCGTCGCCCGCCGAGCGTGCCGTGCGCAAGGGTGCGGCGGGCCGCGACCTCATCGCCGTTCTCGGGGCCACCGGTCGCACGCAGCTGCTGACCGGCCTCGTCACCGCACTCGGAATTGCACTGTCGGCCTGAGCTCCGCCACTAGGGTTCGGGCATGAGCACGCCTCCGCCGCCCCCGCCGCCCCCGATGGGCCCGCCTCCCGGCTACCAGCCCTATGGCGCGTCCGGCAACCCGACGAACCACAGCAAGGCCACGACGGCGCTCGTGCTCGGGATCGTGGGGCTGCTGTGTTTCGCGCCGCTCGGCATTCTGGCCATCGTGTTCGGTGTCCAGGCGAAGAACGACATCGATGCCAACCCGGGCCTCTACAAGAACCGTGGAATGGCGCAGGCCGGGTTCGTGCTCGGCATCGTCGGCCTTGCGCTGTGGGCGTTCCTGCTCATCCGCAACTTCGGCTGAGACGCCGACAGGTCACCAGCGGCGCAATGCGTCGACCACCGCAGCGGGCTGCTGCAGGTGTGCGGCGTGCGCGGCACCGGGGATGACGGTGAACGTGCCGCGAGGCACGGCTTCGGCCAACTGGCGTGCGAGCGCCACGAACTTGGTGTCACGTTCGCCCGCCATTGCCAGCACGGGCATGTTCAGTTCGTGCAGCCGCGCCCACAGCGAACTCTGCGAACCGGTGCCGGCCAGCCGCAGGCTGCCAGCGAGGCCCTCCACCGTGTTGCGCTGTCGGTCGGCCACATCGGTGGCGCTCGGCTGCACGTCGCCGAACAGCGGCTGCGTCATCCATTCGGCGAGGAACGCATCCACGCCGATGTCCTCGAGTCGGCGGGCGAGTTGTTCGTCGCTGTCGCGGCGCAGCGCTCGCTCGGTCTCGTCGGCGATACCCGGGTTGGCGCCGATCACAGCCAGGCGCTGAACGAGGTGCGGATACATGAGTGCCACGTGCAGCATCGCCCTGCCGCCGAGGCTGTAACCCACGAACGCGCCGGGTGCGGCGACCGAGGCGATCATGTCGGCAGTGAGCCGAAGGTCGGCGCGCACCTGTGACGACTCGCCATGGCCGGGCAGGTCGACGAGCACGCAGCGGTGCCCGGCGCGGACGAACTCCTCGGCAATGGGCTTCCACGAGTTGCCCGTCTGTGTGAAGCCGTGGGCGAACACCACGCTCGGAGCGTCATCGGGTCCGGCCACCTGCGCTGCCACACGGCCTGCCTGCGCTCGCCACTCGACGGTGTCAGGCATCTCGCTTGGCCAACAATCGGTGGACGACGTTCACGAACGTGTCGGGGTCCTGAGCCCCCGGCACCGCCCAACGGCCGTCGAACACGAACGTCGGGACGGCCGTGATCTCGGCCTGGGCGGCGAACTGCAGTTGCTGGCGTACCTGCTCGACGCCGTCGTCGCTCTCCAGGAAGTCGCGAACGCGATCGGCCGGCATGCCCACCTCGGCTGCGCACTCGGTCAGCACGTCGGGGTCGCCCACGTCGAGGCCGTCGCAGAAGTAGGCCTTCAACAGGCGCTCCTTCAGGGAGTACTGGTGGCCAGTCGCCTCGGCAAGCCACAGCAGACGGTGGGCCAGCAACGTGTTGGCGCGGAGTGCACGGTCCATGCGGAACCCGAGACCCTCCTCGGCGGCGATCGACGACACGTGGTGGATGATCTGCTCGGCACGTTCGGGCCCACCGAACTTCTTCGCATACGCATCCTTCACGGGCCCACTGGTGCCCGGAGATGCAGTGGGGTCGAGTTGGTAGGCGCGATACACGACCTCGAATCGCAACTCGCCGGGCATCTCGGCCTGCAGTTGCTCTACGGCCTTCTCCCATCGGCGCTTGCCGATGTAGCACCACGGGCAGACGACGTCCGACCAGATCTCCACGCTGATGGTCTGCACGGTCGGTTCCACGACGTGAGGATACGCCCGACCGGGCAGAGGTCATGGCACGAGGCGGCCGCTCGGCCCTGCCCGATCTCCCCAATCGATGATGACGCCCGTAGGGTTGCGGCATGACACCCGCCGACGTGCAGGTCACCTTCTGCGCCACCTTGGTCGACCAGTGGTTGGCGCACGGCCTGCAGCACGCCGTGGTGGCACCGGGCTCGCGGAGCACCCCGATGGCCCTGGCGCTGGCCTCGAGGCCCGAACTCGACGTGCACGTGGCGCACGACGAGCGCACCGCAGCGTTCATCGCCCTCGGCATCGGTCAATCGACCGGGGTGCCGGCGGTGCTGCTGTGCACCAGTGGCACGGCGGCGACTCACTTCCACGCCGCGGTGGTGGAGGCCGACCTCTCGGGTGTACCGATGCTGGTGCTCACGGCCGACCGCCCTCCGGAACTGCAGGGCATCGGGGCGCCGCAGACCATCGACCAGGTCGAGTTGTACGGCAACACCGTGAGGCTGTTCGTCAACACCGACGTGCCCGAGGCGTCGATGGCGCACGGGTGGCGCGAACTGGCGGCAGGTGCGTGGTTGGCCGCATGTGGCGTCGACCCCGGCCCTGTGCACCTCAATCTTCCGTTCCGCGAGCCGTTGGTGGGTGTCATCGGCGAACTGCCACCGCCGATCGACGACGTCGACGGGTTCGACGACGACGTGTGGTTCATGACGCGTCTGTCGATGGAGGAACTCGCCGACATGGTGCGCCACCCTCGTGGTCTGGTGGTGGCCGGTCGTGGTGTCGACGACGCAGCGGCGGTGGAGGCACTGGCCACGGCGCTCGGCTGGCCGGTGTTGGCCGACCCGCGGTCGGGATGTCGGCACCTTTCGCAGGTGGTGTGCGCGTTCGATCCGATCGTCCGGCATGCGCCGTTCGCCTCGGCGCACCTGCCGCAGGTGGTACTCCATCTGGGCGAGCCACCGGCGTCGAAAGTTCTCGGGCAGTGGCTGCAGGCGTCGGGTGCCGTGCACGTGCAGGTGCACCCGCAGGGCCGCACCATCGACCCGCTGAGCATCATCACCGAGCGCGTCTACGGCTCCGTGTCCACGGTGTGCGAAGCCATCGAACCGTTCGTGGCGGGGATGCCGGTCGACGGCGATTGGTTGGCCGACTGGTTGGGCGCCGACGCGTGCGCCCAGACCGCGCTGGCGGCGGCGCTCACCGACGAGTTCTCCGAACCTGCCGTTGCCCGCATGGTGAGCACCGTGGCCGGTCCGCTGGTGCTGTCGTCGAGCATGCCGGTGCGCGACGTCGAGTGGTTCGGCGCCCCAGGCTCCACCAACGTGTACTCGAACCGTGGCGCCAACGGCATCGACGGCGTGATCGCCACTGCCATCGGCGTGGCACTCGGCACGGCTCGCCCCACCGTGCTGCTCATCGGCGACGTCGCGTTCTGCCACGACCAGTCATCGCTCACCTCCCTTGCGGCGCGCGGTGTGCGCCTCACCATCGTGGTGGTCGACAACGACGGCGGTGGCATCTTCTCGTTCCTTCCTCAACGCGCCAGCCTCCCGGTCGACCGCTTCGAGCAACTGTTCGGCACGCCCCACGGCACCGACATCGTCGCGTTGGCCCGTGCGCACGGACTCGGGGCGCGCACGGTCGACAACGCTCTCGAACTGGCCGAGGCGCTCGCCGACCCCGAGGCCGTGGTGGTGCGCGTGGAGAGCCAGCGTGACCGGAACGTGACCGTCCACGACGAACTGCATGCCGCGGTTGCCGCGGCGTTGGTTGCCGCCATCAGCTGAGCCGTCTCAGCTGGCCGGTTCGAACCCGAACGTGCGGCCGTAGAAGGCGAGTTCGATCTCCGAGGCGCGGATGACGGCTGCCGGCCCGCGGAACCCGTGGCCCTCACCGGGGAACTCGTGGTACTCGACCGGCATGCCTCGGCTGCGCATGGCCTCCACCACCGCGGTCGAGTGATGCGGCGGCACGATGGGGTCGTCGGTTCCCTGCAACACCACCAGGGCCCCCTCGATGCGGTCGACGACCGACAACGGCGAACGCTCGCGGTAGAGATCGATCCGGTCCGGGTAGGGGCCCACCAATTGCACCGTGTACTTCGACTCGAACTTGTGGTCGTCGCTCATCAGTCCCACCAGGTCGGCGACGCCGAAGTAGTTGGCGCCGGCGGCGAACACCCGATGGTGGGCGAGTGCCAGCAGTGTGGTGGTGCCGCCGGCGCTGCCACCGCGAATCGCCATGCGCGCCCGATCGACGTCGCCTCGGTCGGCAAGGAAGGTCGCTGCGGCCACTGCGTCGTCGACGTCGATGACGCACCACTCGCCGCGGAGGAGGTTGCGGTAGGTGCGGCCGTACCCGCTGCTGCCGCGGTAGTCGACCTCCACCACGGCGATGCCGCGGCTCGTGTAGTAGCGGTGTCGCGGCTGGAGGTGACGTGACGCAGCACTGGTGGGCCCGCCGTGCACCGACACCACCAGCGGGGGCAACTCGCCGTCGGGGACGACGAAGTCCGGGTGCGCCGGTCGGTAGAAGAGGCCGTGCGCCACCTGCCCCCGCGACGTGGGAAAGGTGATGAACTCCGGCGCTGGGAAATAGGCGGGGTCGGGAAGGAATGGCGACGCGGGCCGGAGTCGCTCGATGACGCCGTGCCGCATCCGAACCGGCTCGGGGTCGCTCGACCATGTGGCGCCGACGAACACGAGGTCGTCGGCCGTGCCGCGCAGCGAGGTGATGGTGCTGAACGGTGTGTCGACACCGTTCGACAGCAGATCGCGCTCGGGAAGGCCCACCACGTGCACGCCCTCGGCATGGCGCGCGCCGCCGAAGTCCCAGTGCGGTTCGACGATGTCGTAGTTGCCACCCGCGTACGGCGTGAGGGCTCCGGAGCGGAGGTCGACGGTGTAGAGGCTCCACCAGTCGGTCCGGTCGGTTGCCACCACGAGCCTGCCGTCGGCGAGCCAGAGCGGCTCCTGCAGCGCCTCGTCGCCGTTACCGACCAGCCGTCGAGCGTTGGTGGCGGCACCGTTCAGCACATCGGCGATCCACAACTCGGTGGCGTCCCACGGCATGTTCGGGTGCATCCACTGCACCCACACGAGGTGTCGTCCATCGGGCGACAGTCGAGGGGCAGCGTAGAAGTCGGCCCCGGCGGCGAGCAGGTTCATGGTGCCCGAGCCGTCGGTGGCGATGGCCACGATCTCGTTGTCGGGAGGTGTGCCGTCGTGATGCCGTTCGAGCACGCACACCGCCCAGCGTCCATCGGCGGTGACCGAACCGTCGGCGTAGCGCAGGCCGCGGGGCAGGTGTGGCTCCGGCGACAGGAGCACGGGCTCGCTGCCGGGCTCGAGTTTCCGGAGTCGCTGATCGCCGAACTCGACGTAGAAGACGGTGCCGGCATGCACCCACCAGGCGCCACCGCCGTACTCGTGCACCGAGGTGCGCACGTTCGACATCGGTGGTGTGGCGTCGGCGGCAACGCCCGCCCTCCAGCGCACGACGGCCGTGCGGCCACCCTCGGCCGGGCGGTACTCGCTCCACCACACGTCGTCACCGTCGGCGACGATCGACTCCACCACGGTGCGAGCACCGGCGAGGCTCTGGGCCGACACGGGTGACGGCCAGGTGCCTGCGGCGCGTTGTTGCATGGTGTGATGTTCCCACATGCCGGTCGTCGGTGGAGGGGTGAATCAGGGTCGCACGATGGCGCTCAGCATCGCCTGCAACTTCGCCTGGGTCTCGGCGAGTTCGGCCAGTGGTTCGCTGTCGGCAACGATGCCGCCACCGGCCACCACTCGGGCCCGGCATCGGTCGTCGGACAGTTCGGCACACCGGATGGCCACCGCCCACACGCCGTCACCGGCAGCATCGACCCAGCCGACCGCACCGCCGTAACGGCCGCGCGTGAAACCTTCCTCGTGCGCGATCAGCGCCAGTGCCTCCGCCCTGGGGAAGCCGCCGAGCGCCGGCGTGGGCAGGAGCGCCTCCACGAGTTCGAGCACGTTGGGTCGAGGGTCGCTGAGGTGGCCCTGCATCGCAGTGCCGAGGTGCTGCACGTTGGCCACGGTGACAATGCTCGGCTC